>NZ_JAMOQU010000051.1 GCF_027063845.1 Thermococcus sp. | reverse complement strand
GCTTCAACCCCTACGCGAGGCAGGCCGTAAGGTGGCACCAGCGCGTCATGACAGTCGAGAACCTTGAGTTCCTCAGGCGACTTCCAGTGAGGCAAATCTTCACTGACGACACGGGTAGGAGTTACCTCCTCATCCACGGCTCGCCGAGGGCGCCCCTCGACGAGTACCTCTTCCCCTGGCTTCCAGAGAGTGAGTTTAAAGCAGTTCTGAGCTACGTCCGCCAGGATGACCTGCTTCTCGGCCACACCCACGTGCCGATGCTGAAGGAAATCGAAGGGAGGAGGATAATAAATCCTGGCTCCGTCGGCCAGCCGAGGGATGGGGACTGGCGGGCAAGCTACGCGCTGATGGACACGGAAACGGGAGAAGTGACCTTTCACCGGGTCGAATACGACGTTGAAGAGAGCGCGAGGAAGATAATAGAGGCAGGATTGCCAAGGTTTTTAGCGGACAGGCTCTTCGAGGGCCTCTAGTCCCTTTTCTTTAGACCGCCCTCAAGGGTTCCCCTCGGTCTCGGGGAGGTTGCCTTCGGAAGGCGTTTGAGCTTGGAGCGGACGGCGAGCTTGTTGGTGTCTATTATTATGACCTCTCCGATGCTCTTCACGGCGCTTATTGGAATTAGGAGAAGGCCCTCGTGGTCGGTAACGAACTCGCTCGTGTCGAGGTCCTCGTCGGGCTCGGCGACGATTACAAGGATTTCACCGGTCTCCTCGTCAAAACTGAGGTCGTAGACCCACCCGAGTCTTATTCCAGTGTCAGTTATGAGCTCAACATCCCTAAGCTTGGATGCCATTATCTTGACCATCTCCGCCACCTCTGGGATTAATCGTGTAACCTCTTGGGGATTAACGTATAAAACCTTTTTCCAAAGGAATCCAAAAACGGGAAGGGAATCAAGCCTTCTTGGCCTGCAACTCCTGCGCCCTCTTGGCGAGCTCTCCGAGCTGGGCCTCAAGCTTCTTCAGAGCCTCCTGAGTCTTCGCGATTGCCTCGTCGTACTCCTTTATGCGCTCCTCGAGATACTCGATGGCGCTATCGAGGTTCTTCTCGACGGCGTAACCCGCTCCAACGCTCACAATCGCGTTCTCCTTGTCGGTTATCCTGCCCTTGAGGAAGGAACCGGCCCCAATCGGAACGAGGATTTCAACCTCTCCCTCGGTCTTCTTGAGCTCCTCCA
>NZ_JAMOQU010000050.1 GCF_027063845.1 Thermococcus sp. | reverse complement strand
GGGCGTTCTCGTAGATTCTGAGGTCTTCGTTGTAGTAGTCCATGTGGCCCTCGTAGAACTCTATGAAGTCGCTCTCTTCCGCGAACTCCCTGAGCGCTGGCAGGAACTCGTTTTCAAACCATGGGTATCCAAGGGTCGTTAGAGGCCTGAGCTCAGGCGGTTCGGAGCAGAGGAGCGTGTAGTATTCAAGATTGAGGAGCAGGTAGTCTCTTTCAGGAACGTTTCTTGCCTGAGAGAGATAGGACTTCAAAAGGAGCACTGCCTTTGAGTTTCTGAACTTTCCGAAGTGTGCCTCGACTTCATCCAGGTAACTCCCCCTGTCGATTACGAAGGGGTCCTTCCCAAAGGCGAGGTAGTAAACGATTCCGAGGAGCTCGGCGTTGGGGCTCATCTCAACCGTTACGTCGGGACCTATTTTAACGGCCGAAGCCCCAGGGGCCGCGAGAGGTGCGAGCAACAGGGTTAGAGTGATTACCCAAACCAAGAGACGCTTCATAACATCACCGGGTAGTAGTTAAGGGAACGGGTTATAAGGATTGCGGGAGAAGTTTAAAAGGCGAAAGCCGAGGAGAATTAGGGTGACCTAAGATGAAGAGGCTCGCGCTCATAATCCTGCTGACCCTGGCGTTAGTTCCACTCAACGGCGTTTCGGCTCAGGAGAACGTCACGGTGGTAGCGACGATAGCCCCAATAGGCTCAATAGTCCAGGAGGCGTTTCCTGGCGTTAAGGTCGAGGTGATAATCCCGCCGGGCGTTAACCCCCACGACTACCAGCTGACGGCCCAGCAGGTCGAACTGCTCTCAAAGGCCCGTGTCATAGTGACGACCGGGGGCCACCTACCCGTTGAGAAAAGGATTGCAGAACTTGAGAAGGAGGACACCGTAACGGGAAAGGCCCTCTTCGTGGATGACTACGTGAAATACGGCTTCCACTACGCCAAAGAACACTGGTACAACGGCAAGGACAATCCGCATGGTGTCTGGCTCGACCCCTACAACGCGATAGCGATAGCCGAGGCCACGAAGGAGGCCTTAATCGAGGAAGACCCTGCGAACGCGATGACCTACGAGAGGGACTTTGAGAGGTTCCGCGAAAGGGTTCTGGCGATAGTCGAGGCCTACAAAGCTTTAGCCCCAAAAAACGCGACCGCCGTGATACAGATGCCCCCCGATGAGTACGCCATCGACTGGCTTGGAATAAAGGCCGTTGCCGCGATAAAGCCCGAGGAAGAGGTTCCCGCGATAGGGGTTGACCAGCTCGTCCCAATCGCGGAGAAGAGTTCGCTCATAGTTTACGGCTCCGACAGCCCGGAACAGCTCAAGAAGGCCTCAATTGAGCTCGCCCAGAAGAGCGGAAAGCCCCTGGCTGAGATAACAGTCTTCTGGGCCTCTGGGAACTACACCGATTGGCTAATCAAAAACACCGCCTCGATAATAAAGGCGCTTTCGGCCCCGGAAAAACCAGGAAAGCCAAACCAAACCGAGAATACCGCCATCAAGTACGCCGTTTTGTCCCTAATCACCGGCGTTGTCCTTGGAACGGCTCTCGGAGTGATATTGAAAAAATGAAAGGGGTCACTCGCGCTTGTAGGGCCTGCCGTCCCACTTGGGCGGCCTGGCCCTTCCTATTATTCCCGCGACCACTATGAGGGTCACGACGTACGGCAGGGTCGCTATGAACTGCCAGGGTATCGTTCCCGCGAGCCACGGGTTGTTCTGGATGTAGATTGCCAGGTTGTCGAAGAATCCGAACAGGAACGCTCCTCCCAGTGCTATCAGCGGGTTCCAGCCACTGAAGACCATGTTGGCCAGCGCTATGAATCCCCTTCCCGCGGCAATCTGCTTTGTAACGGTTCCGAGCCAGTCGACGCTCAGGTAAGCACCTGCGACGCCCGCCAAGGCGCTGGCTATGAGAACTGCCGTGAAGCGGTAGAGCTCGACGTTTATTCCGAGGGCGTCCGCAGCTTCGGGGTTCTCACCGACGGCTCTAATCCTCAGCCCGAAGGGCGTCTTGAAGAGCACCCACCAGGCCACTATGGCGACGGCTATCGTTATCGGCACCATCGGGCTGAGGGAGTTTCCAAAGGCGTCCATCCACAGCGGGCTTATCTGGGCGTCGCTCGGAACCGTGTGCTGTCCTGCGGTTCCCCAGTAGGCCCTTATTCCAAAGGCGACCGCCCCGGCACCCAAGAGGTTGAGGCCTATACCTGGAATGACGTGGTCACCTTTTAGGTACACCGTAAGGACACCGTGGAGGGCTCCGAACAGTAGTCCCACGAACGCTCCGCCGAGGATACCGACCCAGCCATTTCCCGCTAACTCAGCGAATATCGCCCCGAAGAAGGCTGAAAACATCAGGATTCCCTCGTAGCCGATGTTGACGACACCGGCCCTCTCGCTTATCACCGCGCCTACACTCGTGAGAGCTATCGGAACCATCGCCGCGAGTGAACCGAGGAGAAGGCTGATTACCATTGCCTCGTTCATGCCTCACCCCTCCTGAAGGGCCTGGCAAAGAGGTCGAGCAGTCCAGGAACGGCGACGGCTATGATGATTATTCCCTCGATGACCTTAATCATCTCGAGCGGAACGTGGGCGTGCTGCTGCATCGCGGTTGCTCCCGCGCTCAGGGCTCCGAAGAGGATTCCCGCGAAGATTATGCCGAGCGGGTGGTTCCTTCCGACGAGGGAGACGCCTATTCCGTCGAAACCGTAGCCGTGAACGTTCGCCAATCCCTGGGTTATGGCGTAGCTCGGTGGCGTTCCCATTACGAGTCCAGCGCCCGCCAGTCCTGCGGTCATTCCACCGATGACGAACGACCATATTGCAGAACGCTTGGGGTTGATTCCGCCGTATTCAGCCGCCCTCGGGTTCTGTCCGCTGGTTCTGAGCTCGTAGCCGAGCTTCGTGTGCCACATCACTATGAAGACGATTATCGCCGACAGTATCGCCACTATGAACGCCCAGGAGAGGCTTGTTCCCTTAATCAAGAGCGGAAGTCTGGCTGAGGGAGGAATAGGCAGGGTGCTGTTGGGGTCCTTTGGGTTGTAGTAGACGCTGACCGCGAGCCAGCTGACGAGGAAGAAGGCAATCCAGTTGAACATTATCGTGGATATGACCTCGTGAACTCCCCTGTAAACCTTGAGAACCGCCGCTGGAAGGGCCCACAGGGCTCCAATGAGAAGGCCTGCGAGAAGGCCCGCTATCGGGTTCTGAAGGTACTGGGTCACTATTATCGCCGCCATTGCACCGAAGTAGACGGTGCCCTCCGCACCGACGTTGAAGAGGCCAGTTCTCGCGCCTATCGCGAAGGTTATGGCAGTTAGGATTAGCGGGGCGGACTTTGCGAGGGTCTCGGCGATGCCGTCGGTCGAGGCGAGAGAACCAACGATTAGCCAGTAGTAGGCCTCAAGCGGACTGTACCCGCTGAACCATAGGACGAGGGCACCAACGAGGACTCCAATGAGTATCGCCAAAACGCTCTCGGCCACGGGTTTGGCGTATCCCCTGAGCTCATTTTTGAGGTTCACCCTTAACACCTCCCATCATGAGACCAATCTGCTCCTCGGTAACCTCGTCGGGCTTGACTATTCCCATGAACTGGCCCTCGTACATTATCGCCATCCTGTCGCTGAGCTGAAGAACCTCATCCAGGTCGGCCGAGACGAGCAGAACTGCCTTGTTCTCGTTCCTCAGCTTTACGAGGTAGTTCCTGATGTATTCGGTCGAGGCGACGTCAACACCGCGCGTCGGCTGTGCCGCTATGATGAAATCGGGCCTCTTGCTGACCTCCCTAGCAACGATGAGCTTCTGCTGGTTTCCGCCGCTCAGGCTCTTTACGGGAGCCTTCGTTCCGGGCGCACTGACCTCGAACTCCTCTATGAGCCTCTTCGCGTGCTCCTCAACCTTGTTCCAATCGAGTAGGAAGCCCTTCGAGAACTCCTTCCTCCAGTGCATCCCCAGGATGGAGTTCTCCATCACGCTCATCTCAAGGATTAAGCCCATGTGGGTCCTGTCCTCGGGGATGTGAGCCATTCCCATGTCGTAGAGCTCCCTCGGCCTCTTACCTGTAATGTCAACGCCCTTGAGGTAAACTTTGCCCTTCTCGACCTTTCTCAGACCTGCTATGGCCTCTATGAGCTCGCTCTGACCGTTGCCTTCCACGCCAGCTATTCCAAATATCTCACCCGCGCGGACTTCGAAGGTAAGCCCCCTGACGGCATCCTCTCCCCTGTCTCCCTTCACCCAGAGGTCCTCAACGCGGAAGATTACCTCGCCTGGCTCCTTCGGGGGCTTCTCAATCCTGAGAACGACGTCCCTGCCCACCATCATCCTCGCGAGGAGCTGGGGTGTTGCCTCGCTCGTCTTGACGGTTCCGACGACCTCGCCCTTCCTTATGACCGTGACGCGGTCCGTTATCTCCATTACCTCGTTGAGCTTGTGGCTGATGAAAATTATCGTCTTCCCCTGCTCCTTGAGCTTCCTGAGGACCGCAAAGAGTTCCCTGACCTCAATTGGGGTGAGAACCGCGGTTGGCTCGTCCAGGATGAGTATATCAACGTCGCGGTAGAGCATCTTGAGGATTTCAATCCTCTGCTGGACGCCGACGGGAAGGTTCTCCACGGGAACGTCGAGGGGAACCTGGAAGTTGAGCTCGTCCATCAGCTTCTGGAGCTTCTTTCTCGCGTTCTCGACGTCAATCTTCGAGAGAAGGCCGTGTCCCTCCATACCGAGGATGATGTTTTCGAGGGCGTTGAAGACCTCAACGAGCGTGAAGTGCTGGTGAACCATTCCGATTCCGTTCGCTATTGCATCGGCGGGACTCTTGAAGCGGACTTCTTTGCCGCGGAGAAAGATTTTGCCCCTCGTGGGCTTGAGCATTCCGAAGAGTATCTTCATCAGCGTCGTTTTTCCAGCACCGTTCTCGCCGAGGAGGCCAAGGATTTCACCCTCGTAGACCTTAATCGTGACCCCCTTGAGGGCCTTTGTACCGTCGGGATAAACCTTGACTATGTCTCGCATCTCAAGCACTGGGGTTTGCTCTTCCATCGCTTTCACCTCCAAATCCCAGAAGGGAAACAAAAAGAGGAAGAAGAAATCACTGCTTGTGGTTCTTGTAGTAGTCGAGGGCCCAGTAAGCACCGAAGCGGTAACCACCCTCGAACTTGTAGAGAACCGGAATCTCCATACCGAGGACGATTCCTATGGTGTCTTTGTTGTCATTGAGGGTTATCAGGGCGGCGAGCGCTCCAGCGAGGGCCGAACCCTCGTTCTCCTTGAAAAGGACCATCTGGACGTTCTTGGGCATCTCCGGGTCGTAGCCGTCAATGATAACGAACCTCTGGTTCGGGTACTCCTGGGCAACCTGCTTGACGGCGTTGGTCATCATGAAGCCGACCGCGATGATTATGTCGTACTCACCGCTCTTGGCGAGGCTCCTGAGGTTCGGGAGGTAGTCGTTCTCGCTGTTGCTCTGGAGCTCGGTCAGCTGAAGGCCGAACTCCTTGGCGGCCCTGCTCGCTCCGAGGTAAGCCATGTCGTTGAAGCTGAGGTCGCCCCTGCCGCCGACATCGTAAACGATGGCTATCTTCCCGGTGTTCTTCCTCTGGTTGAGCTTCTCGTCGAAGTAGGTCTCGGGCTTGGGCTCCTTGGCCGCCCACTCCTTGGCGTACTGCTCCATTACCGTCCAGTTCTGGGCCTTCCTGAGGAGCTCAATCTGATCCTTGGCGGTGGCCTTTGGAACGATTATCTGACCGCTGATTATCTGCTTCTGGAGGTCGTCAACTGCCTGCCAAATCCAGTCGGGAACCTGCTTCCTCGTCTGCTCAAGGAACTGGATGAGCTCGTCTTCGCTCTTGAAGCCGAGGTCCTTAAGCTTCTTCTCCTTCACGTCCTCAGGGAGGGAGTCGAACATTGCCTTGACGTCCTCTATGGTCGAGAGCTTGACACCGCCCTCCTTGAGGCCGAGCTCGACGACACCACCCTCAAACTTGTTCTCCTCCGCCTGCTTGACGGCGTTGTAGACACCGACGTCAACGCGCTTCATCATGCTCGCGATTATGACGCCGGGCTTAATCCAGTCCTGGGCAGAGTCAACGCCTATGGCGAACGGTGGGCCCATCTTCTTGTTGTTAGCCTTCAGGTAGTCGCCGACTGCCTCGAAGACACCGAGACCGGTTCCTCCAGCGACCTGGTAGATGACCCAGGCCCCCTGCTGAAGCTGGGCCTGTGTGGCCTGCTTACCCTTTGCAGGGTCACCGAATGACCCTGTGTAGGTGTAGAGGATGTTTATTTTAGTCTCCTCCTTGCTGGAGCCACCGCTTATGCAGCCGCTGGCCACTACGCTAAGGGTCATCAGACCCACCAACAACAGACCGAAAAGTTTTCGCATGGTTTAACACGCTCCGACTATTTTGCAAAGGCTTATTTTATCGGGCCCGATAAATACTTTGCGGTGCATTAGGGTGTCCAAAGGGTCGAAAAGGATTTAACTACGCAATAAAAGTTAAAGGGAGGCGTATGCTGAAGGAAATACTTACGATGGACTCTGGAACGGTCATGATTTCAGGTGGGGGTAAGAGGCTCGCGCGGCTTTACTTCCAATCGTGGGCTGAAAGAAAGGGAAGGGCATTAGCGGAAGAACTTCCGTTCCCAGTCCAGGGGGAAATCTACGTCGGCAACCCCTTCAGGGCGGACTTCCCCCTCTACCTCATCGTCAACCCACTCGCCCGTAAAGGGCCCGAGCGCGAGAAACTGCTCCGCTGGCTCAAAATGAAGCGGGAGGAAGGAAAGCTCGTCCTCCTCTATGAGGAGCGCTACGTTGGAGATTCAATAGCCCGTTACAGGATAAGAGAACATCTCGACTACCTCATAGCATACAGGCGAGAGACGATGGGGGCGGAGCTTTTGAAGGTTTATAAGCTCGAAAACGGTCGCGTCGTTGAGAGGAAGACCTACGTGAGGCGCCCGATGACGAGTGGCTTCGGGTCTGAGCGGTGATGAAACCAGCTATCGCCGAGGGCTTTTTATAGGCCTTCCCCCTCTTTTCTCCGGGTGGGAGCATGTTTGGAAAGCTCAGGGAAAAGCTCAAGCGCTTCACGAAACAGGTCGAGGAGAAGATTGAGGAGAAAGAGAAGAAAGTCGAAAAGAAAGTCGAGACCGAGAAGAAGCCCGGCCTCATGGAGAGGCTTCTCCAGGTCGAGATTAAGGAGAAGGACGTCGAGGAGGCTTTGGACGAGCTGGAGCTTGAGCTCCTCGAAGCTGATGTGGCCCTTGAAACCGTCGAGGCCCTGAGGGAGAAGATTAAGGAGAAGCTGGTCGGAAAGAAGGTCCGCATAGGGACCAACAAGAGCAAACTGATAGAGGAAGCGCTCCGCGAGGCAATCCTCGAAATCCTCACTCCAGAGAAGAAGATTGACCTCCTCGAGATGATTCGCTCCAAGGAGGAGAAGCCCTTCGTGATAGTCTTCGTCGGCTTCAACGGCTCGGGGAAGACGACCACCATTGCAAAACTCGCCAACTGGCTCAAGAAGAACGG
>NZ_JAMOQU010000049.1 GCF_027063845.1 Thermococcus sp. | reverse complement strand
CCGCTCCAGGAGGGAAGACGAGCTATTTAGCCCAGCTTATGGAAAACGAGGGAATAATCTACGCTTTTGATGTTGGCGAGGACAGACTGAAGGAGACCCGCTTAAACCTCTCGCGCCTCGGCGTTACTAATACAGTTCTCTTCCACCGCTCCTCGCTCTACATAGATGAACTCGGCATTGAGTTCGATAAAATCCTCCTCGATGCACCGTGCACAGGTTCAGGGACGATACACAAGAACCCCGAGCGGAAGGCTAACCGCACGATAGAAGATGTGAAGTTCTGCCAGAACCTCCAGATGAAGATGCTTGAGAAGGCCTTGAGCGTCCTCAGGAAGGGCGGAATCCTGGTCTACTCCACCTGCTCCCTCGAACCTGAGGAGAACGAGTTCGTAATCCAGTGGGTTCTCGATAACTTTGACGTCGAACTGCTTCCCCTCCGCTACGGCGAGCCCGCACTAACGAGGCCCTTCGGAGTCGAGCTGAGCGAGGAAATAAAGAAGGCGAGGCGCTTTTATCCCGACAGACACGGGACGAGCGGTTTCTTCGTCGCGAAGCTCAGGAAGCTTTGACTTCACTCTCTTCTCTGGTGTCTCCGAGGAGCCTCTCTTCTATTTCGTGGAGCTTTCCCCTGACATCGTCGCTTAGGATCTTCTCCAGCTCCTCCCGCGCCTTCTCGGCCAGCTCGAACTTGGAGTCAAACTTTCCCAGCTTCACCCAGTCTATCTTCTTGCCTTCGACGAAAACGTCTATGTCGCAGAGCCTCTTGTAGCCCCTGTATTCGAGTCCCTTCAGCAGGAACTTCACGCGGAGCGGGTCTTCCCATGTCAGGAGCTTAAGCTTGTAAACCGGAACGCGCATGAAGGGCCTTGGATAGTCCCAGTCCCAGCCCTCACCAACGATGAAGCCAAGGTCAAGGTCCTCTATGACGAGCATGAGCCTCTCGATGTTCTCCTCGTAGCGCTTCCCCGTGTCGTAGAGCTTTATCGTCATCTCGTTCCACTCGGGCATGAGCTTGAGGAGCAACAGGGGTGTGTCCATGAGCAGTTCCCTGTAAACGCTCAGGAAGTCTCTCCTCACAAGGACGGCTCCTTCCACGTCCTCTGGCCCTATTGGCGAGTTCAGCTTTTTCCTCGTCAGGCCTATTATCGTGTCCATAGCCTCGCCCTCATCGAGGGCGGTCCTTATGTCCATAACCTCTCCGTTATACTTCTCGG
>NZ_JAMOQU010000048.1 GCF_027063845.1 Thermococcus sp. | reverse complement strand
AGCTAAGCGCGGTGGTGAGAATGGTTCACTGGGCTGACTACATGGCCGAAAAGATAATCCGCGAAAGGGGCGACAAGGAGGAGTACGTGGTCGAGAGCGGAATCACGCCGAGCGGTTACGTTCACATTGGGAACTTCCGCGAGTTCTTCACGGCCTACATAGTGGGCCACGCCCTTCGCGACAGGGGGAAGAAGGTCAGGCACATCCACATGTGGGACGACTACGACCGCTTTAGAAAGGTGCCCAAGAACGTCCCGCCCGAGTGGAGGGAACACCTCACGAAGCCCGTCCGCGAGGTTCCCGACCCCTGGGGCTGTCACGACAGCTACGCGGAACACTTTATGGAGAAGTTCGAGGAAGAGATAAGAAAACTCGGCATCGAGGCCGACTTCCTCTACGCGAGCGAGCTGTACAAGTCCGGCGAGTATGCCAACGAGATAAGGCTCGCCCTCGAAAAGCGCGACGATATTAAGGCCGTTCTCGACAAGTACCGTGAGAGGGCCAAGCAACCGCCCCTCGAAGACGACTGGCAGCCGGTCATGGTCTATTGCCCGAAGTGTAGGCGAGAGGCGAAGTTCGTCTCGTGGGACGGCGGGTGGAAGGTTAAATACCGCTGTGAGCACTGCGGGAGCGAAGGGGAGACCGACATAAGGGAGGGCAACGTTAAGCTCCGCTGGCGTGTCGACTGGCCGATGCGCTGGGCGCACTTCAAGGTGGACTTCGAGCCTGCCGGCAAAGACCACCTCGCCGCTGGAAGCTCCTACGACACCGGAAAGGAGATTTCGGAGAAGGTCTTCGGCTGGAAGGCCCCGATGACGCTCATGTATGAGTTCGTCGGAATCAAGGGGCAGAAGGGCAAGATGAGTGGCTCAAAGGGCAACGTTATACTCCTCAGCGACCTCTACGAGGTTCTCGAGCCGGGAATAATCCGCTTCATCTATGCCAAGGCGAGACCCAACAAGGAACTCAAGATAGACCTCGGCCTCGGCCTGCTCAACCTCTACGACGAGTTCGACAAGGTCGAGAGAATTTACTTCGGCCTTGAGCACGCAAAGAACCCCGAGGAGGAAGAGGAACTCAAGAGAACCTACGAGCTGTCGATGCCGAAGGTTCCGGAGAGGCTTATCGCCCAGGCGCCCTTCCGCTTCCTCGTCACCCTCGTCCAGATGCCTCATCTCGATGAGGACGGAATAATCAGGGTTCTCCAGGAGCAGGGTCACATTCCCGAGAACCTGAGCGAAGAGGACATTGAGAGGATAAGGCTCCGCATCAGGCTCGCCAGGAACTGGGTCGAGAAGTATGCCCCTGAGAACGTCAAGTTCAGCCTGCTTGAGGAGGTGCCAGAGCTTGAACTCAGGCCAGAAATCAGAGAGGCGATGAGAGAGCTGGCGGACTGGATTGAGGCCAATGCCTTCACCGTTGATGAGCTCAACAACGCAATCTTCGACGTTGCCAAGAAGCGCGGAATCCCGAGCAAGGAGTGGTTCAAAGCCCTATACAACCTCTTCATAGGAAAGGACCGCGGGCCGAGGCTGGCTCCGTTCCTTGCTTCGCTCGACAGGGAGTTCGTGGTCAAAAGGCTTCGCTTCGAGGCCTGATTCATTTTTTCGGTAGGTAGACCTGGAGGTAAGTGTGTTCGTTTATCTTTTCTTCCCCGACCTTCCGGAAGTAGAGCTTCGCGAGTAGTTCCACTGCCGTCTTTCCCCAGACGTTGAAGCGAACCCTGAAGGACTTCTCCTCGCTCTGGAACTCTATCAGGACTGTTTTCTCGTCCTTGTCCGGCAAAACTTTGCTAATCCAGTATTCAGCTCCGATTACCTGCCCGTTCATGAGAACCGGGAGGAGCGCCCTCAGGTCGGTGAACTGGAGGATTAGCTTTCCGCCAGGCTTCAGGACCCTTGCCATCTCGCGGAACGCCTTTCCGAGGTCGAGGGGTTCGAAGTGAACGAGGTTGTCGATGAAGAGAACGTAGTCAAAGGTGTTATCTTCAAAGGGCAACTCTCTGGCGTCGGCTTTGATGAGCTCCACCTTCGAGCCCTTCTCTTTGGCAAAACCCCTCGCGAGGGAGAGCATGTAGTCGCTGTTGTCAACGCCAACGACGGTGAAGCCCAAATCCTCAAGCAGGAACGAGAAGCCTCCGGCACCACAGCCGAGGTCGAGGACTTTCCCCTTTTCCTTCATGAACTTCATCAGGAGCGGTTCAAGGTTCTCAATTCTCTTCCTGTACTCGTCGGAATAGATGTCGCTGTAGGCTTTGAATGCGGAGTAGTACTCTTCAAACGTCATGTTTTTGAGTCCTCGCGATTCTTTAAATAGGTATCCCGCCGTTTCCTTCTGGAAGATGAGTATAGTGCAAGCTTTACGCTGAAAACTTTGGAGATTTTTGGGTCTCTGGAAGTCCTGCCGAATTTTTTTGAGCTTAGCTTTTTATTCTCCCCCCTCCAACTCCCCAGGGTGGTGCTCATGGAGTTCAACCTCATCATTACCGGAGTCGGCGGTCAGGGCGGTCTTACCCTTTCGAGGATAGTCGGAAACGCGGCGATGGTTGAGGGCTACAACGTTCGCATTGGTGAAACCCTCGGAATGAGCCAGCGCTACGGTAGCGTTCTCAGCTACCTCCGCTTCGGTGAGGAGGTCTATTCGCCCCTCATCGAAGAGGGCAAGGCCAACCTCATGCTCGCCCTTGAGCCTGCCGAGGCTTTAAGGAACGCACGCTTTCTCGGAAAGAACAGCGTTGCCATAGTGAACGCCTATCCCATCCACACAGCGACAACCCTCGTCGGGAAGGAGCGCTACCCGGAGCTCGATGAAATCGAAAAGGCGATAGGGAGAATCTGCCCCGTCCACATGATGAACTTCCAGCGCGAGGCAGACAGGATAAACCCCAGAACTTTGGGCGTCCTGATGCTCGGCTACGCCTACGGGAAGGGCCTGATACCCCTTAAGCGCAAGAGCCTTCTTGAGGGAATAAGGCTGACCCTCCGCGAGAAGCTCTGGGAGATGAACTTCAGGGTCTTTGAGCGTGGGGAGGAGCTCGCCAGGGCCTGATTTTTCTGGCTTTTTATGCTTAATTCTATCATTCTTCGTTGTGCTTTATGAAGAAGGCGTAGAACAGTCCTGTCGCAAGGGCATAGAGGAGCGCGGTGGCGTAGAAGGGATAGGCCAATGAAACCGCGAATAGCGTCCCGCCGAGGGAGTTGCCTACCCCGCGCATGAGGGTCGAGAAGGCCTGCCTTATGCCATTGGCTGTTGCTTTTTCCTCAGTCCTGAAAAAGCCCATCATAAAGGAGTCGTTTATTGGCCAGATGATGTTCATGAGTATGGCCCTTAGGACGTAAACCGCTCCTGCGAGTGCAAACGTCTCTATCGAGGGAAACACCGCAAAGAGGAAGGTAGCGAGTCCTTGAAATGATGTTATGACCTTTACTGGGCCCCACCTCCTCACGAGCTCCGGCAATTCGAAGGAGCCGAGACCCATCGCCAGCTGCTGGAAGAAGAAAATCCAGCTTATCGCCTGGAGCGTTTCCCCAAAGCGAAGCTTGAAGTAGAGGCTCATGAATGGTATCGTTATCCCCGCGCCGAGGCCTATGAGCGCGCTCGGGAGCGAGAACTTGAGGATTTTGAGGACTAAACTTCTCTCCCACTTTATCCTCTTCTCCCTGACATCAACTTCACTCACGAGAAGCAAAGCCGGAACGACGAAGACGAACTGGAGTATCGAGAGTGAGAAGGTTATCCTGTAGGCGGTCTCCTCAGCGAGAGATATCCCCATGAGGTAGCCCGGCAGAAAGCCCGCTAAAAGAACGCCGAGGGAGTTGAAGAGCGTTCCCAGCCCAAAGCTCTTTGAAAACGCCTCGTGTCTCCTCTCATCCGGGACGAGCTCGCTCAGGTAGGCGTTGTAGTTCGGCTGTCTCAGCCCCATATTGACTCCAACCAGGACGAAGCCGAGGAAGAGGACCGCTGTGTTCAACGCGAGCACCTGGAAGAGTCTTCCGATGAGCCCGATGAGCGCGCTCAGGAGCAGGGTCTTTCGATAGCCGAGGCGGAGTGAGATGTGGCCAGCTAAGAGAAAGAAGAGGCCACCGACTATCGTCTGGGCCGAGAAGAAAGCTCCCATCGCCTTCATGTCGTAGCCGAGGGCCTTGAGGTAGAAGGGCATTATGAAGAACGAAAACCAGAGGAACGTCTGGCCCAGTGCGTTAGCTGTAATGAGTATCTTCGCGTCCCTGCCGTACTCGGAGAGCATGATGAAACGCCCCTCATAGCGTTTATAAGTCTATCGAAGTGAAGCCTTTAACGCCTACCACTATATAGCGTTTGGTGCTGGCTATGGAGTTCAGGAAGATACAGTTTACAGGGAGGAGCTCATACATAATTTCCCTCCCAAAGAAATGGGTCAAGGAGCACAACCTCAAGCAGGGCGACACAATACCGCTGACTATAAACCCCGACGGCAGTATAACCATCTTTCCCAGCGAGCCGAGGGACGTCAGCGAGAAGAAGATACTGCGACTCTCCAAGGAGTTCTCGCCGGACATGGCCATAAGGCTCGTGATTTCCGCCTACATTCAGGGCTACGACGTCCTTGAGATTCACTTCACGGAGGAGATGCCGATTTACAAGGTCAAGATAAGGAAGGTTCTCCAAAGCCTCCCCGGCGTTGAGATAATACTCGACGAGCCCAGCAGGATAGTGGCGAAGAGCCTTCTCGACGAGGACGAGGTGAACCTTGTTGAACTCCTCAGACGGATTCGCTCCCTCGTGGTCTCGATGCTCGGCGACCTCGAATTACTCATTCAGGGCGAGGACGGCGAGATAAGGCGCGACATAAACGACCTCGAAAACGAGCTCGACCGCTTTTACTTTCTCATCGTTAGGACTGTTAACAGGCTCCTCAGCAAGCACACGGTTACCGAGGAGAGCGGAATCGTCAAGAGGACCTTTGACCTCATGGGAATCCTCTTCATAGCGAGGGAAATCGAGAGGATAGGCGACCACATCATTAGGATAGCCGAGAACCCCGGTGAGGTTGATGTGCCCTACCTGAGGGAGAAGTTCGAGGCGATGGTTGCGCAGATAGAGAAGCGCGACCTCAAGGCGATAGACAAGCTCATGCTCGAGCTCCGCGCCACGATTAAGGCAACCGACTACAGGCAGTCCATAGCCAAGGAGAGCTTCCGGAGAATCCTTGAGTACATCGAGAACATCGGCGAGACGATAATCAACATGGCACTCAGCTGATTTCTCTTCGTTTCCACAACCCTTTTAACCCTTCGAGGGAACTTTTTTCGGTGGTTTTCATGGCCGCGATAATAGTTCACGGTGGCGCTGGTACAATAAGGAAGGAGGAGAGAATTCCAAAGGTCATCGAGGGCGTTAGGGAGGCTGTTTTAGCCGGCTGGCGTGAGCTGAAGAGGGGTTCCGCCCTCGATGCCGTTGAAGAGGCAGTTAAGGCCCTTGAGGACAACCCGATTTTCAACGCTGGAACCGGGAGCGTTTTAACCCTCGACGGCAGGGTCGAGATGGATGCTGCCATAATGCGCGGGAAGACCCTTGAGGCGGGAGCCGTTGCCGGAATCTGGGGCGTCAAGAACCCGATAAGCGTCGCGAGGAAGGTCATGGAGAAGACCGACCACGTCCTTTTAATCGGTGAAGGCGCCGTGAAGTTCGCAAGGCTTCTCGGCTTCGAGGAGTACGACCCGATAACCGAGGAGAGGCTCAAGCAGTGGGAAGAGCTGAGGAAGAAGCTCATCGAGAAGGGCGAGACGAGGCACTGGAAGAAGCTCAACGAGCTCATCAAGGAGTATCCGGAGGTTTTAAGGAGCACCGTCGGGGCGGTTGCCTTCGACGGCGAGGAGGTCGTTGCTGGAACATCAACCGGTGGGGTCTTCCTCAAGATGTTCGGTCGCGTTGGTGACACGCCTATAATCGGTGGCGGAACCTACGCCAACGAGGTCGCTGGAGCTTCCTGCACCGGCCTTGGAGAGGTTGCCATAAAGCTCGCCCTGGCAAAGAGTGCCACCGACCTCGTCAGGTTCGGCCTTGACGCTCAATCGGCGAGCGACGCCGCGATAAGCCTCGCCACGAAGTACTTCGGCAAAGACACGATGGGCATCATTATGGTTGACGCAAGGGGCAACGTGGGCTTCGCCAAGAACACCAAGCATATGAGCTACGCCTTCATGAAGGACGGCATGGACGAGCCGGAGGCTGGTGTTTAGTGGCCTCGATGAGGAACGTCTGGCTTCTCAACATCTCGACCTTCTTTTTCTTCCTCGGGATAAGCGTTGTTACCCCTGTCGTTTCCCCGTTCCTCGTCAGCCTCCACGCCGAGCCCTTTCTCGTCGGCCTCATTGCTGGCGTCACCTCTTTTCTCGCCCTCGTCTCCAAGCCGGTAGGCGGTGCCGTCGGCGACAGAGGTTATCGCTTTCACGCCCTCGTCGGCGGGAACATCCTCGGTCTTCTCGCTGGGGTTCTCTACGTGGTCTCAGCGGTAAGCGCCAACGTTTACCTCTTCGCCTTCGCAAGGGCCATTCATGGCTTCTCGATGGGTCTATTCTTCCCCTCAAGCCTCTCAACGGCCGTTGATTTGGCCCCAGCAGGTAGGGTTGGCGAAACCCTCGGCTGGCGTGGCATGATGTTCTCCCTCGGCAACATAATCGGGCCGGCCATAGGTGGCTATGCCTCCGACGTAATCGGCTTTGCCGGAGCGTTCGCCCTCACCGCTCTCTTCTCCGGAGCTGGAGCACTCTTCGCGCTCACAGCTTGGCGCGAGGCAGGCGAAGTCGTTAAGCCAAGGGAGCACGAGAGGGCCAGCTACCGCGAACTGCTCAGGGTAACCTTCGTCTCAGCATCGCTGACGCTCTTCCTCTTCTCGATGAGCTACGCGGGCGTTACCACGTACCTCCCCGCCCTCTACAAGTCCCTCTCCCTTCCCCAGAGCCTCTTCGGCTACTACATGATGGTCATCGGCCTCTTCTCCTTCATGACGCGCGTTATTGGCGGCAAAAGCGCCGACAGACGCGGGCCTCTTCCAGTGATAACCCTCGGCCTTACCCTGCTCCTCCTCGGCTACGCCCTGCTCAACCTCTACACCCTCCCGCCCCGCTCCTACGTGAGCGCCGCCCTAATCGGGGCCGGCTTCGGGCTTGCCGTTCCGGCGATGCAACTGATGGCCCTCGGGAACCTTCCGAGGAGAATCAGGACGATGGGTTCTGGAATCTACACGATGTTCTTCGACCTCGGAACTCTGGCCGGCCAGGTAAGCCTCGGTTACGTCGCCCAGCTCTACGGTTACGCCGGTGTCTTCCCGCTCCTCCCGCTCATCCTGGGGGTCGGGTTTATAACCCTCTACGCGCCCGTCATCTGGGGGAATGTCAATGCTCGTTAGGGTCTCCTACGGAACGGCGATAGCGATGGGCCTAATCCGGGCAAAGCTCCTGGCCAGGCCGACGACAGCCTATCTGATGACATACTGGCCCGGCAGGTGTAAAAACGACTGTGCCTTCTGCGCCCAGGCGCGCTCCAGCAGGGCAAACCTCGACAGGCTCTCCCGCGTCACCTGGCCGGCCTTCGAGCTCGAAAAAGTTGTCCAAGCTCTCCCCAACGGCCGTTTCGGAAGGATATGCCTGCAGACGATAGACTATCCCAGAATGCTCGACGACGTTCTGGCACTTCTAGGGGCGTTCAAGCCCCTTAACTTGCCTGTCTCGGTCTCGATAACGCCCGTTTCGAGGGAAACGCTTGAGGAGTTTAGAGAGCTCGGCGTTGACTACGTTGGAGTTGGCCTCGACGTCGCGAGCGAGAGGCTCTTTAGCGAGATAAAGCCAGACTTTGAGTGGGACGAGATGTGGGACTTTGCGGGGAGGGTAGTTGACGTCCTCGGTCCGAGGAAAGCTTTAATCCACGTCATAGTCGGCCTCGGCGAAACCGACAGGGAGCTGGTAGAGGTCTTCGAGAGGGCCTACGCGATTGGGGCTGATGTTTCACTCTTCGCTTTCACCCCCCTCAAGGGAACGAGACTTGAGAACCTCGAACCGCCGAGCATCGAGCGCTACAGGAAGGTACAGCTGGCTAGGTGGCTCGTCGAAAAGGGCTTGAGTGACAGGATAATCTTCGACGGGGACTCGATAGAGGGCTTTGATTTAGCTGGCATCGAGGTTCCGCCGGCGGTTTTCGCAACGCACGGCTGTCCCGCCTGCAACAGGCCCTACTACAACGAGAGGCCAAAGAAAGAGCCCTACAACTTCCCGTTTCCGCCGGAAAAAGAGTACGTAATGGAGTTCCTCACTCGATTAGGCTCTCGAAGACCTCGTTGAACTCGGGCAGGATGAACTTCTCCCTCACCCTTTCTCCCCTCGCGAGCTTCACGAGGGCGAGCGTAAAGCGGTGTAGCTCTTCATCCTCCTCGATGAGCCTGAGCGTCGCGTCCATGTTCTCAGCCAGCTCCGCCAGGCGGTTCTCCTTCTTGATTATCGCGAGTATGTCTCCGAGCCTCTTCACGCCGAGCCTGTAGTGGTCCTCGCTCGGTGCCCGCAGGATGGCCCTCAGGGCGCACTTGACGGCTCCCCTGTAGTTGTCCTCTTGGAGGAAGATATCAGCTAGGCGGAAGCAGGCCTCGAAGTAGAACTCGGGCTCAACGTCGAGGCTCTCGTGAAGTATCTCGTCGAGCTTTCTCTTCGCGGTTTTGAGGTCCTTCCTGTTCTCGGCCTCGATGGCCTCGCGGAAGAGCTTAACAATCCTCTCGCGCCTGTTAAGGGGCTCGTACTTAATTGTCATACCCCTCCCCCCTGCTCTCGTGCCAGGCCCTCTCGAAGGCTGGCCAGATTTCATCAAAGCTCCTCTCAACCCGCCACCTCCGCCTGAAGGCGTTGATTATGACCGTTAAATCCCTCTTCAACAGCTCGTAGCTCTCCGGGTGGGCGGTGGTCAGGTGCTGGGCCCAGTCTATTATCAGTACCTCGTCGCCCGTTAAAACGACGTTGAACTCACTTAAATCCGAGTGGACTATCCCAAAGCGCACTATCTTGAGGTACTCCTCGAGGATTCTGTCGAGGACTTCCGTTGCTTCCTCCTTCGTCAGCTCGTCGTCTCTAAGCTCCGCGAGCTCCGTTCCCTCTATGAACTCCATGACTACAACGTGCCTGTTCCAGGCTATCGGCTTAGGAACCCTCGCAATCGGGCTGAGTAGAACGAGGGCGTCGTATTCTTTTTTTGCTATGAGCCTTGAGATGTAGAGCCAGCTCGTGTGGTGTTTATTGGCGAAGACGTGGGAGTGGTAGCCCGCCCTCCTGGACGCGGTTCTGCCCCCTATCCTGTTGAACTTAACGGCAACTTTCTCGCCGGTTGGCGTTATCCCGACGTAAACGTCGGCGTCCTTCCCAACGCCAATCTGCGTCGTGCTTATCGCCTCTACAACACCTTTCCTCGCGAGGGCCCTTATGGCCAAAACGTCGTAGCCGTGTATCGTGAGCTGGTAGCCGATGTAGCCTATGTCGCTCCTTCTCCTGACGAGGGACATATCGTCGAGCTTGCCGAGCCTGAACGATGCTGTCTCAACGTCCACCCTGGCGAAGCGCGCTATATCCTCTAAGGGCACCCACTTGTGGTGTCTCATGTTCAGCTCTACTCCCCTGAGGATTCTG
Organism: Thermococcus sp.; assembly: GCF_027063845.1. GTDB lineage: Archaea > Methanobacteriota_B > Thermococci > Thermococcales > Thermococcaceae > Thermococcus. The sequence goes on along the minus strand of NZ_JAMOQU010000048.1, from coordinate 27,778 downwards.
AAGTCCAGGTCTCGGAGGCTCGGATAAGCTTCGAGCGCCAACAGCTTGCTGACCATTCGCTCTCTCCTCCGGTGAATGAGAAAAGAAAGGTCAGCCGTACATGACCTCGTGCATCGCTATCGCCTGGGCGAGCCTCTTCTCAGCCCCTAAGACCTTCTCAACAGCCCTGAGGAAGTCGTCCTGCGTAACGTATTCACGCCTGTCCCTGATGGCGAACATCCCGGCCTCGGTCGCTATGGCCTTCAAGTCAGCTCCGCTCGCCCCCTCGGTGAGTTCCGCTATGATGCGCAGGTCAACGTCCCTCAGGTTCATCTTCCTCGTGTGGACCTTGAGTATCTCGAGTCTTCCGCGGAAGTCGGGGAGCGGAACTTCAATCAGCCTGTCGAATCTCCCTGGCCTGAGCAGGGCCGGGTCGAGTATGTCGGGCCTGTTAGTTGCCGCTATGACCTTGACGTTTCCGCGTGGGTCGAAGCCGTCCATCTCCGCTAAGAGTTGCATCAGGGTCCTGTTGACTTCCCTCTCGCCACCGGTCGTTTCGTCCATTCTCTTGGCTCCAATCGCGTCAATCTCGTCGATGAAGATTATCGTTGGGGCCTTCTCCTTGGCGAGCTCGAAGAGCTCGTGCACCAAGCGGGCGCCCTCGCCGATGAACTTCCTGACCAGTTCGCTTCCAACGACGCGGATGAAGGTTGCGTTGACCTCTCTCGCGAGGGCCTTCGCCATGAGAGTCTTTCCACAGCCCGGCGGGCCGTAGAGGAGGACTCCCTTCGGGGGCTCGATTCCAACCTTCTCGAAGAGCTCGGGGTGCTTGAGCGGGAGCTCTATGGCCTCGCGGAGCTCCTGCAACTGCTTGTCGAGACCGCCGATGTCCTTGTAGGTGACTTTGGGCCTCTCTATGACCTCAAAGCCGAGGACGCTCGGGTCCTTCTCCGTTGGAAGGAGCTCGACTATCGCCATAGTCCTCTGGTCTAGGGCGACCCTTGAGCCAGGCTTCAGCTTGTCCCTTTCTATCCACGGGGCGATTCTAACGACGAAGCGCGGTCCGTTGTAGTTCTGGACTATGGCCCTCTCGTCGTCGAGGACTTCTATAACGTTGCCCGCGAAGGCTGGGGGCTGGCGAAGCCTTGACATCTCCATCCTGAGCCTCGAGAGTTCCCTCTCAAGCCTCTCCTTGTCGGCCTCGAGCGTCCTCACCTGGAGCTCAAGTTGCCTTATGCGTCTCTTCAGGAAGGTGATGTAATCATCGTAACCTTCGTGAATGTTTGCATCTTCAATGCTCATGTTCTCTCACCTCTCCACTGTGTCATTATCGCTGGAGTCCTTTTTAACCTTGTTGGGTCGTCTGTTGTCTCTGCTGGTGTTACTTGATATTCAACATCCATTGTTGACTCTTTAGAGTTGTAACTAAATCGACGTTTGACATACGAAATTCTTATTAACCTTAAGTTCCAATTCTTTCTGGTTGAAACCGGGGTGGGGTAGAATGAGAATCGAAATCAAGCTGAGACCAGCTGAGGAAGGAACGATACTGCCGTTCAACTACAACTACGAGGTCTACACACAGATTTTAGAGAAGATATACCTCGTTTCTCCAGAGCTGGCCCACGAAGTAGAAACAAGTCACGCGGACCACTTCACGTTCTCCCGTATTATGGTTCGTAAGAGAGAGCTTCTTCCAGAGGCGGGCATTAAGGTTCTCTCGGACGACGTTTCCCTCTACGTCTCGTCTCACTCCGGAGAGCTCATCAAGGCCATCGCCGAGGGCTTCCTCGACGACCCTCTCCTTAAGATTGGGGACGCGACGTTCATAGCGGACAACGTTAAGGTTCTCAAGGAGCCCGAGCTCAAGGACGAGGTTCTGTTCTCCACACTCAGTCCGATAATGGTTAGGACTGTCAAGTTCGTCAACGGAAGAATGAAGATATGGGACCTGTATCCCAGCGACGAGATGTTCTTTGACAAGCTCCGCAAGGTAATGCTGATGCGCTACTCGGCCATTTACGGCCACATGCCGGAGGACAAGGAGTTCAAGCTTGAAGTTCTCAAGTTCAAGCCCGTGAGAATTCTCGTGAGGGACACCTACTTCAGGAGTTCCCTCATGGTGTTCCGCTACACCGGCTCGCGGGAGCTCGCGAAGTTCGGCTACGAGACGGGGTTCGGAGAAAAAACGAGGTATGGCTTTGGAATGGTCAAAGTAATTGACTCAGAGCCCAGGCGAGAAGACCGAGTGTGAACTCGATTCCCCACACGATGGCCACGAGCTTCGGCTCCGTTACCCTGGCCCTTCTCATTATTGTCCCCAGGAAGCTTGGGTAGGGCGGGGCCTTCAGCGTCCCGTCGGGCATTACCTCTGTTCTTCCGTGCTTTCTCACACCAAAGCGGACGCTCAGTGCCTTTATCATGAAGTCGAGGAAGTGCGGAATCAGCAGGATGGCGGTGTAGACCTCGACCTTGCCGAGGATTCCGACGAGACCTATCAAAGCTCCTAGGCTGAGCGTTCCAGTGTCGCCGGGGAAGACCCTGGCCGGGTATTTGTTCCACCAGAGGAAGCCGAGAGAAGCTCCGAGCCCTATCAGAGCGAGTCCCCTTGCCGTTCCATCTGTCATCAGCGCGAGAAAGCCGAGCGCGATGGCGCTCGTGCCCACCTCAAGTCCGTTGAACCCGGCCAGCATGTTCACGAGGTTGGCAGAGCCCGTAATGAACAGAACCGCGAAAACAGGATAGAGGATTCCGAGGTTGAGGTTGTAGCCGAAGAGGTCAACGCCCCTGCCCACGTCCAGGAACGCCACCGGAATCGAGACGAGGAGTGAGAGGATTACCTTGTGGGACTGCCTGAGGGCCGTTAGGTCGTCTATGATACCGACGAGGCCGAAGAGCAGGAAAACAGGTAGGGCCTCGGGCTTCACAAGTGCTCCGAGGACTCCAACGGTCATGACTATCGCAATCCCTCCCATCTCGGGAACTTCTGGCATTTCCAGCTTGTGGATGTCCCTACCGACGATTCCCGCTTTTCGCATGAGCTCCCTGACGTATCCCGTGAGGACGAGCGAAAGGATTAAAGCTATAAGCGCGAGGAACGTTATCATCTCTGACACCAGCTTCCCTACGCGGGAGCGAAAATAAACCCTTCGGTGGTAGCATGGACATCAGGGCGGTCCTTTTCGACCTCGATGGAACCCTCGTTGGTGCTGAAAAACCCTTCAGCGACATAAAGTCCGAGCTTAGGGAGAGGCTAATCTCCCTCGGAATCCCCGAGGAGCTCATAGGCGACCTAACGCCGATGTACGAGGGCCTTATCGAACTCTCTAAAAAGACGGGCAGACCATTTGAGGAGCTCTACTCAATTCTCGTCGAGCTTGAAGCTGAGAGAATGGACGAAAGCTTCGTCTTTGAAGGTGCGCGGGAGCTCCTTGACTTTCTCCGGAACAGGGGGATAAAGCTCGCCCTGATGACGAGGAGTTCCAGGAAGGCCACTATGAAGGCCCTCGAGCTTCACGGCCTCAAAGACTACTTCGACATAATCTCAACGCGGGACGATGTTTCTCCGGAGGAGCTGAAGCCCAACCCAGGCCAGCTCAGGAGAATCCTTGACGAACTCAGCGTTCCGCCGGAGAAAGCGGTTGTCGTTGGGGACCACGGCTACGACATCATACCCGCCAGGGAGCTCGGCGCGCTCAGCGTTCTCGTCACCGGCCACGACGCTGGCAGGATGAGCTTTCAGGTGGAGGCCGAGCCCAACTTCGAGGTTGAGAACCTCCTTCACCTTAAGGAGCTCTTTGAAAGGCTGTTCTCGAGCTACGTCGTCGTTCCGGCGTACAACGAGGAGAAGACCATCGGCGCGGTCATTGAGGACCTCCTCCGCTACTTCAGGAGGGACGAGATAATCGTCGTGAACGACGGCTCCAGGGATAGAACGGAGGAGATAGCACGCTCCTACGGCGTTCACGTTCTCAACCATCTCGTCAACAGGGGGCTCGGCGGTGCCCTCGGAACGGGTTTCGCCTACGCCGTCAGGAGGAACGCAAAGCTCGTTCTGACCTTCGACGCCGACGGTCAGCATCTCCTCAGTGACGCGCTCCGCGTCATGAAGCCGGTCGCTGAAGGGAGGGCGGACTTCGCCGTCGGTTCGAGGCTTAAGGGGGACACGAGCGAGATGCCCTTCGTGAAGAAGTTCGGCAACTTCGTCCTCGATGCCATCACTGCCGTCTTTGCTCGGAAGTACGTCAGCGATAGCCAGAGCGGGCTGAGGTGCCTCAGCGGGGACTGTGTGAGGAAGATAAGGATAACCTGCGACCGCTACGCCGTGTCGAGCGAGATTATAATCGAGGCCGCCAAAGCAGGTTGTAGAATCGTTGAGGTTCCGATTAAGGCCGTCTACACTGAGTACTCGATGAAGAAGGGAACCAACGTTTTGGAGGGCGTTAAGATAGCGCTCAACCTTCTCTTTGACAGGTTGAGGTGATGGAAATGTACGTCGTTCAGATGATTACACTTGTAATCGTGCTCGCCCTTATGGTCTATGTCCTCGGTAAGTACAGGAAGCGCGATTTTGAGTGGGGGGACTTTCTGTTTTGGGAAGTTCTTCTTTTGGGTTTGCTTCTCGTTGCCCTGTTTCCCCTTAGAATCGCCCTTGAAATTAAGGACATCCTGGGCCTCGGCAGGGGACTCGATGCCCTCTTCGTCGTGGCGATTGGGGTGGCATACCTGATAATCTTCAAGGTCTATCTCGCGGTGGACAAGACCGAGCGCGAGATAACCGAGCTGACAAGGAAGGTGGCCATAGAACTCGAGGAGATGAACAGAAGGCTGGAGGAGATTGAGAAAAAGCTCAAATGAACTCCCCGAAGAGCTCCTCGAGGAACGCCCTAACGCGCTCCTTCGGCAGTTTGAACTGCCTTATCTTCACTATCCCCTTCTCCTGTGCCTCCTTCAGAAGTATCTCTGTGGCCTCGTTGGGGTACATCTCCTCGTAGACTATCTCCTTGATTCCAGCGTTGATGACGAGCTTGAAGCAGGTGTCGCAGGGGAAGTGCGTGACGTAAAGCGTGGCCCCTTCGAGGCTTATTCCCTTCCTTGCCGCCATCGCTATGACGTTCTGCTCGGCGTGAACCGCCCTGTGGCAGTGGCCATCAACGATGAGACAGCCCACGTCAATGCAGTGGTCCATTCCCCTCGGCGCGCCGTTGTAGCCGGTAGCGAGGATGTAGCCGTCCTTAACCGCGACGGCTCCGACTCTAAGGCGTGGACAGGTCGCTCTGAGTGAGACAAGTTTCGCTATGAGCATGAAGTACTCGTCCTTTGTTGGCCTGATTCGCCTTATCCTCTCTGCTTTCTCTGGGTCGAGGGAAATCTCAACCGTCATATCACCGCACCTGCTTCATCCTCATCAGGTTGTTCATCTCAAACGTTATCCTAAGGATTCTTTCCTCGTAGCTTGGGTGGGTTTCAGTGAAGAACGCGAAGCGCTTTTCCCTTTCTATGCCCGGCTCTATGCTCGGAACCGCGTTGACCTTGACGTTCATCCTGAGGTCTTCGTAGTACTTGAGCTCCTCAAGGGCCCTTTTTAGGCTCATTGGTATCTTAAGCAACCTCAACGCGGTCTCGTCGGCGAGGAACTCCCTCTTCTTCATGAAATCACTGCGGGCAAGCTCGTACGCTATGTAGAGGACAGTTGCAGCCCCCTTGACCGGGACGCTCCCTGCTATGAGGAGTGCCAGTGTTGTTATCATCATGAGGCACCTTCCGTAGGTTACCATCGGAAACCACTTGGTGTCGCGGTTCTTTATGTGGCCGAGTTCGTGGGCGGCGACGGCGATTATCTCATCCTTGTCGAGCACTTCAAAGAGACCCAGGGAGAGGACTATCGTGTTGCCAAAGGAGTATGCGTTGGGTATGTAGTCATCGAGCAGGTAAACCTTGGGCATTGGGACGTTGGCTTTCTCGGCGAGCTCGGCTATGCCGTCGTAGAGCCAGGGCATTTCCTCCCTCTCGAGGGGAATCAGGTTCTCTCCGAACTTGTGTCTCGTTGCCCAGATGTAGAGTGCACCAAGGAACGCCATTGCCCCGCCAGCCATTGCAATCCCGAGGTCTCCGAAGGCTTCAACGACTAGGAGAACCTCAAGGGCGAGTATCACGTAGAGCATCGCCCATCACTTCTTTATCCTTGACAGGTAGGCGTAGGTTGCCTCCCTGAAGTTCGTCATCAGAGCGTCGAGGATTCTCTGGACGACCTTCTGTTCGAACTCCTCTCTCGTCGTCGTTATTGAGTAAACGTACCTCATACCGCCCCTGCCTTTCTCAACACTTCTCTGAAGGAGCCCTTTCTCACAGAGGCGGTTCATCAGGATGCTTATCGTGGAGCGTCTTATCTCGGGGTGTTTCTGCTTCATGTACTCGTAAACCTGGCCGGCCGTTGCCACTTTTACCTTCCACATGTGCTCCATTATTTCGGCTTCAAGGGGCGGGAGAACGGCTTTGATGCCCTCTTCGGTGAGCTTGAATTCGTGGGGCTCCATGACGTTCACCTAATTTATTCTTCTCGCGAACTCTAAAAAGCTTTATCCCGGGTTAAGATTTTTAAGCCCCGGCCTGTATTTACCTCGGGGTGGGCCGGTGGCTTAGCCTGGATAGAGCGTCGGCCTCCGGAGCCGAAGGTCGCGGGTTCAAATCCCGCCCGGCCCGCCATCGAAACTTTTGCCAAGCAAAAGTTTCATCAAAGTTTGTGATTCTCTTTTGTGTTGCTGTTCTTTGAGTGGATTTCTCTTGATTGCTCCTGTGGAAAGGTGAATTTCTCTAAGGGCGTCTTTTAACAAGAGGTTCAAGCTTTTAGGCGCTCCTTTGGAGCGCGGTTTAAGTAGAACCCAAGAAGAAAGTCTAAGTCAAGTGAATTCGAGCCTCTAACGACAGCTTGGTTTTGAAATCATGTTACATATGAGCTTTGAAGAGGAATCACGAGCTTTTGGTGAAGCTTTTTCCAAAAGCTTCATTCACAAGCGCTGGCGGAGAAACTTTTCTTGTGAAAAGTTTCATCAAAATAAAGCATGCGTTTTAGAGGGTGTATTTTTGAGGGTTTGCTCCTAAACTCGCCGTTCTCGAGCGTGTTTCTTTCATTAGCGCCCTTCGGGCGCGTTTTAAGTTAAACACAGTTCCCAAAAGTCCCTATTAAAGCAAACTCAAAAACAACGGGTTACTTGGAGAGGCATGCACTCTCTCTTTGCCCCCCTGTGAGGGTTTGACCCTTTTGGTCAAGCTTTTTCCAAAAGCTTGCTCGTAAGGGTTTCATTCCCCAAACGGCGTCCGAAGGACGCTAAAAATACGTTGAAACTGTTTTCACTGGGCCATTTTAATGTTAAACTCGCGTTGAACTCTTCAATTTGAGAGTGCACGACTGACTTTTTGCCCCGTTGGTGAGAAGGGCATTCTTTTCGCCAGCCTTTCCCAAAGGCTGTTACAAAGCTTGCTCGCCTGCGCGAAGTTTGACCAAGGCTCGTGATTCTTCTCCAAAAATGCAATTCTAAGAAGTTTGCGCTTTTAAACGGCCATTTTCTTGGGAGAACTCTCTTTAAAAGGGTCCTCAAGATGGGGGTTTTCTAAAAAGCGCTCCTTTGGAGCGTGGAAAAAGCAAACCCAAATTTAAACGTTTCAAAATTAGGGAATTCCTAGCTTACGGGAGCTGTTGAAAAGGCAAACGCTTTTGAAGAAGCCCTTGTTAGAGGAATCACAAACCTTGATGAAACTTTACCCAGCAAAGTTTCTCTGGTCAAGCTTTCTCAAAGGCTGTTTCAAGGCATGTATGGGGAAAAGCTTATAAATCGGCCGGGCAACGCTCACCAGAGATTTAAAAACCACCTTTCTTGGAGGTGTTCGCAGTGGAGATGAAGTTCGAGATACCCGTATGCACCTCATGCGGAAAGGAGATAACCCCAAGGGAGCACGCCACCCACTTCGTCTGCCCGAACTGCGGTGAGGCGATAATCTGGCGCTGCGAATCCTGCAGGGTCCTCAGCGTTCCCTACAAGTGCCCCAAGTGTGGCTGGGAGGGGCCGTGAATTAGGAGGTGAAGAAGATGAGCGACTACAATATGGTTGCGGTTGTTAAGGTCATGCCGACCGACCCCGAAGTCAACCTCGACGAGCTCGAGGCAAAGCTCAAGGAGGTTCTTCCCGAGAAGTTTGGTCTCGCCAAGGTCGAGCGCGAGCCCATAGCCTTCGGTCTCGTCGCTCTCAAGTTCTACGTCTTGGCTAAGGACGAGGAGGGTTATGACCTCGACCAGGTTCTCGAGGCCTTTAGGAACGTCGAGAACGTCGAGTCAGCTGAGGTCGAGACCGTTTCGAGGATTTGAATTCTCCTCTCCGCTATTCTTTGTTGTCACATTCTCACAGGACTTAGCGAAAATATTTTTAGAAGTGGGGTTTAAACTTCGGCGATGGCAAACATTATACTAAGTGAACACGCGAAATTGCGATTAAAGGAGCGCAAAATTGAAATCGACGAAGTACATAACGTCATGGAGTTCCCGGAGATGAAGTTCTATGATTTGAAATCCGGTCATTTTATCGCAATTGGCCGGAGGGGTGTTCCTAATCACTGGCTAATCATTGCGTACGATGACTACGGGGATGTAATTGAGGTAATCACGATAATCGATACAAGCAAAAGCTTAGAAAAGATTGTTGAAAAAAGAACGTCATCTCGGAGGTGGATTCAAGTATGAAGATTAGATACGACCCCAAGGCCGATATTCTCTACATTCTCCTCAAGGATGGTCCGGTAGCGGATACCGATGAGGTAGATGAGGACATCTGGTTCGAGTACGATGAGCAGGGAAACGTAATTGGGATAGAGATTTGGAACGCCGGCGAGAACGTAATTCGGAGGAGTCTCCTTGAGATAGAGCGTTATGCAAAGGGATTAAAAGAAGAGGCAAAAACCTAAAGCCCCAAACTCAAACTCAGCTTCGGCCTCTTCCACTCGTCTAGTATCGAGCGGAGCTCCCCGTTCTCAACCTTTGAATAGAGTTCATCAAAGCGCTTCTTTGCCTCGTCGTCTCCAGCCTTCCAGCGCGCCAGCTCGGCTATCGCCCTGAAGAAATAAGCCGTATCGTCCTCGAAGAGCTCGGCAAAGGCCTCCATGTTCTTCGCTATTGTGTCGTAGGCGTTCTCGTTGAACAGCCCCTCGATGAAGTCAACCAGCGTGTCGAAGACGACGCCGAAAATGTCGTCGCTCACGTTGATTGCCTTGAGTAAGGCCTCGCGGAGGGCCTTGAAGGCTTTGTCGTAGTCCTCTCTACCCGCGTGAATCTCGGCCTCGACCAGCTTGGCGTTTATCTCAATCTCGTCGTCGCGCGGGTTCCTCAGGACTTCATTAATCAGCGTTTCTGCAGTGTCGTAGTCCCCGAGCTCGTAGTGGAAATGAGCCAAGTCGAGGAGGCTTATGAGTCTGTTCTTCTCATCGCCGATGCGCTCGAATATCTCTCTCGCACGCTCCATCAGCTCTATGGCCTTCTCGGTCTCGCCGAGCTCGTCGTAGTTAACCGCGAGGTTCGCCAACGTCAGCGCTATCTCCCTGTCGTTCTTCAGGACGTTCTCTTCGTGCTCAAGGAGTTTCTGGTACGTCTCTATCGCCTTCTCGGGCATTCCGAAGTGCTCGTAGGCATCGGCGAGGTAGTAGAGCGCCGTCGCGTACTCCTCGGGGTCGTCCTTCTTCCTATCAACGACCCGCCTGTAGAGCTCAATCGCGCTCTCGACGTCATCGAGGTGAGCGTAAACGTGTCCAATCTCGTGGAGCAGGTCGTAGGGGTCGTCGCACTGAACGGCAACTTCTCCAAGCCTCTTGAGCTCTTCCCGGAGCTCCTCCTCGGTCTCTATTGAGTCGATGTAATCGTCAAAGAGCTCGAGCAACTTCTCACAGTCCTTCTCGCTCAAAGCCTTTTCCCACTCTTCCTTGATGTCCATTTCACATCACCGCCCTTCGGTTGGCCGAACCCGTTAAAAAGCTATGGTATCTCAATCCTGGAATCCAGAACCTGGGAAAATTTCGCTAAAATCGCCAATAATCTTTTGGACAAGCGACGATTCATCGTCGAATTTGTGTGGATGAGCAACTGTCTCCGTCATCTTGTTCGTCGTTCTTCTCCGGATTTTTTATCCAGTTGTCGTTTGTCCACAAGTATTGAAAGTTGCCAGTCAATACGTCCACTTGTCCAACGGGAACTGTTATAGGGACTTAACGGCTCTCACAGACTTGGACAATTTATCCAGGTGGTTGAGATGGAGACGGTAAAGCGTGATATCATTCAGGAGTACGCGGGCTGGAGCAGTCTGGACGTTCTGGAGAATGCGAACCGCTATCCCGGTCCGACGGGTTTCTTCGCCTACGTGATGGAGGAGGCCTTAAAGGAGAGCATCTCACTGGTCCCGAAGGAGGGCAGGGAGGCGCACTTCTCTGGAGACATTTACATCCACAAGCTCCCCTACAGTCTATACATCCCCTACTGCACAGGCCACAGCACCGCGAGGCTCCTCGAAAAGGGTCTCAAGACTCCGACCATAGTCTCAAGACCGGCGAGGCACTTCGACACCTACGTCGACCACATAGCGAACTACCTCATAACAATGCAGCACTACTTCAGCGGTGCCCAGGCTTTGAGCTCGGTCGAGTGGTACGCGGGGCCCTTCATCAGGAAGGAGGGCCTGAGCAGGCGTAAAATCAGACAGCAGATTCAAAGGCTGGTTTACAACCTCAATTACCCGAGCAGGGTGGGAATGCAGACTCCATTTACAAACTTCACCGTGACGCTCGACGCTCCCAAAAAGATGCTCGAGGGCGACCACGCGGTTTACGCTGGAGAGAAGGTCGAACCCCTCGGCGAGTATGAGAGGGAGGCGAAGGAGTTTTTCATAGCCCTAACTGAGGTCCTCCGCGAGGGGGACGCGCTCGGCCAGCCCTTCACCTTCCCGATTCCGACACTGATGGTTACTGCCAAGATGCTCTGGGACGACCCTGAAATATTTGAGGCGGTCTTTGCGACGGCGTCGAAGCGCGGGAGCTTCTACTGGCTGAACACGAACGTCGTTGACCCCGACGCGAGCTACGCGATGTGCTGCAGGATCGCCATCGACAAGACGGAGATGGCCTTTGCCTTCGGCGTCTCCGGGAAGAGCGCCGAGGAGGAAGCGCTGGAGAGGCTCGAGAGGGGGCGCTTCGGTGGACTCTGGGCGATGCCCGACGTTACCGGCTCGGTGAACGTTACGACCGTGAACCTCCCGAGGCTGGCTTTGAAGGCCAGGGGGAACGACGATAAGTTCTGGGAGGAGTACGAAAGGCTTCTTGAGATCGTGAGAAAAACAACCGACTGGTTCAGGGAGCGCTACGTGAGGCTGATTACTTCTTACAAGCACATGTACAGCATGATTCACCTCTACCTTGAGGAGTTTCCGAGCAGTCACTTCAACACAATCGGAATCCTCGGCCTTCCGGAGGCGGCCTCGATTTACCTCAACGAGCCGAAGCTCTGGGAGGAGGGAACGAGAAAGGACTGGCTGAGAGCGGCGGAGCTGATGAAGGAGATGGTGGAGTTCGCGACGGCCAAGGCGAGGGAGTGGATGAAGGAAACGGGAACGCCCTGGAACGTGGAAGAGGTGCCCGGTGAAAGCGCCGCGGCGAAGTTGGCTATAAAAGACCTTCGCGAGTTCCCGGAGCTCAGAGAGTACCTCAGCGACCCCGAGAATCCGATTTACTCGACCAGCGTGGCGCCCTACTACGGGGCACTTGAGCTGGCCGACAGGATAAGGGTTGAGGAGAAGGTTCAGAGAAGCTTCACCGGTGGAGTGATGATGCACATCTTCCTCGGCGAAGAACCGGACCCCGAAGCCCTGGCAAAGCTCACGAAGAGGCTCATGAGGACGGAACTCGTCTACTGGAGCTACACTCCCGCAATAACCGTTTGCAACGCCTGCGGATACTCAACGACGGGCCTGCACACCCACTGCCCGCGCTGTGGAAGTGAGAACGTCGAAGTGTGGAGCAGAATAATCGGCTACTACAGACCGCTCAAGAACTGGAACCCCTTCAGAAAGAAGGAGTTCTGGGCGAGGAGGCACTACTCCTCCTGATTCCTTTTCTGGAGGTGGTTCCATGCTCACGAGCGGGTGGAAGAGCGTCAGCATGGTTGACGTTCACGGAAAGGTTACCTTCACGCTCTGGCTCTGCGGGTGCAACCTTAAATGTCCGTTCTGCCACAACTGGCGCATAGCGGAAGGCCTCGACTGCTTCCCCCTCGATAGAAAAGCCCTCCTCGACGAGCTTGAGGCGAGTGCGTTTCTCATTGATTACTTCCACGTCACCGGAGGGGAGCCACTGATGCAGTGGAGGGAGCTTAGCTCGCTCTTCGCGGAGGTTAAGCTTCTGGACGTCCCAGTAAGCCTCAACACGAACCTAACCCTCGTTGGACCCCTTGAAAAGCTCCTGAAGGCTGACCTGGTGGGCCATATAGCGACCGACCTTAAAGCTCCTCCGGCACTATACGGTCTCCCTGAAAAGCCCGCGGAAAAGCTCTGGAGGCTCTTTCTGAGGGGCCTTGAAGTTGTTTCAGACCACGGAATCCCGCTTGAACTCAGAATCCCAGTGGCGAGAGGCTTTGACGCGTGGCCTTACATCGAGGAGGGTCTGAGGAGGATTAAAACGGATTTCTACGTCGTTCTGAACCCGCTCGTCGGCAGGCCCTTAACGAACCCCCGGGACGAGGACTGGTGCTCGGAACACTGCTGGCCGAAGGGTGAAGTCGAGGAGCTCAAGGAGAAGCTTGAGGAACTTGGCATTGCCGTTCATGTTAACCAGTTTATGGAGGGTTCGCCCGGACAGGCCCTTAGCAGTTCCATGTAGCGCTCCACAACGCGCGCTTTCAGCTTTTCGTAGTCTTTTTCTCCCCGATACACGATTTCTATCTCGACCCTGACGGTGCTTGTGCTGAAGTTGAAGTAGTCGGGGTACCTTGAGGTTATCACTGCCTTCTTCAGCCTCCCCTCCGAGACTGTTAAGTTGGCCCTAATCCAGTCATTCACTGGGATTTGCAACGTCTGAGGGCCGTATTTGGTGTCATTTATTGTGACGTTCTCGTAAGGTGGAACTCCGGGTTTTCTGACGAGCGTGACCTCAATCGGGTTCCCCCAAGTGACGTTCCTGTCGTAGAGTGGACTTCCGTTGAGGACCGGAAGGAGGTAGTTCATAAAGACAATCGGCCCCAGAATCTCTTGGGTTCCGTTGTTCTGGCCGCCCCTGCCGCATATCGTCCACCTGACTGTCTTCCCGGTCCCGTTGAACAGGCTCCACATTCCCGATGCGTCGGGTTCTTCAACCACGAGATAGTGATTTTCCTCTTTGAGGACGAGGGTCGTGAAGTTGTCTACTCTGACGACGGCTACGTAGTCGAGGTTTTGGTTGATGTCCTCAAGGTATTTTTCCAGCCCGCCAGCTTGAAATTGGCTATATGCTACCAATGCCACGGCGAGGGTGAGTACCACAATTGGGATTAGCTTCCTCATGCTCATGATTACTCCTTCTCGTGGGGGATTTATAAACGTTGCCGGACATGACCGAAAAGCTTATAAATAGGCCAAAGGAATGATAACGCGGAAGCACTTAAGGTTACTAAAAGACCTCATCCCGTAAAAAAGAAAAAGGGAGGGGGTGAGGGGAGATGGCCCAGCTCGCTGGACAGCCGGTCGTTATTCTGCCTGAAGGAACCCAGAGGTACGTTGGAAGGGACGCTCAGAGGCTCAACATCCTCGCCGCTAGAATCGTTGCCGAGACCATAAGGACCACCCTCGGCCCGAAGGGTATGGACAAGATGCTCGTCGACAGCCTTGGCGACATCGTCATCACCAACGACGGTGCCACCATCCTTGACGAGATGGACATCCAGCACCCGGCCGCGAAGATGATGGTTGAGGTTGCGAAGACCCAGGACAAGGAGGCTGGTGATGGTACCACCACGGCCGTCGTTATCGCAGGTGAGCTTCTCAAGAAGGCTGAGGAGCTTCTCGACCAGAACATTCACCCAAGCATAATCATCAAGGGTTACGCCCTCGCCGCCGAGAAGGCCCAGGAGATTCTTGAGGGCATCGCCAAGGAGGTCAGCCCGGACGACGTTGAGACTCTCAAGAAGGCCGCTGTGACTTCAATCACCGGAAAGGCCGCCGAGGAGGAGCGCGAGTACCTCGCCGAGATTGCCGTTGAGGCCGTCAGGCAGGTCGCCGAGAAGGTCGGCGACAAGTACAAGGTTGACCTCGACAACATCAAGTTCGAGAAGAAGGAGGGAGCGAGCGTTAGGGAGACCCAGCTCATCCGCGGTGTCGTCATAGACAAGGAGGTCGTTCACCCCGGCATGCCCAAGAGGGTTGAGAACGCCAAGATTGCGCTCATCAACGACGCCCTCGAGGTCAAGGAGACCGAGACCGACGCCGAGATAAGGATTACCAGCCCAGAGCAGCTCCAGGCCTTCCTCGAGCAGGAGGAGCGCATGCTCAAGGAGATGGTCGACAAGATTAAGGAGGTCGGCGCTAACGTCGTCTTCGTCCAGAAGGGCATTGACGACCTCGCCCAGCACTACCTCGCCAAGTACGGCATAATGGCCGTCAGGCGCGTTAAGAAGAGCGACATGGAGAAGCTCGCCAAGGCCACCGGCGCCAAGATTGTGACCAACGTCCGCGACCTGACTCCAGAGGACCTTGGTGAGGCCGAGCTCGTCGAGCAGAGGAAGGTTGCTGGAGAGAACATGATATTCGTTGAGGGCTGCAAGAACCCGAAGGCGGTAACCATACTCATCAGGGGTGGAACCGAGCACGTCGTTGATGAAGTCGAGAGGGCCCTTGAGGATGCCGTCAAGGTCGTCAAGGACATCGTTGAGGACGGCAAGATACTCCCGGCCGGCGGTGCTCCGGAGATTGAGCTCGCCATCAAGCTCGACGAGTACGCCAAGGAGGTCGGTGGCAAGGAGCAGCTCGCCATCGAGGCCTTCGCTGAGGCCCTCAAGGTCATACCGAGGACTCTCGCCGAGAACGCTGGCCTTGACCCGGTTGAGACCCTCGTCAAGGTCATCGCCGCCCACAAGGAGAAGGGTCCGACCATCGGCGTCGACGTCTTCGAGGGCGAGCCGGCCGACATGATGGAGAAGGGTGTCATCGCTCCGCTCAGGGTCACCAAGCAGGCCATCAAGAGCGCCAGCGAAGCTGCCATAATGATACTCCGCATCGATGACGTCATCGCCGCCAGCAAGCTCGAGAAGGACAAGGAGGACAAGGGCGGAAGCAACGACTTCGGTAGCGACCTCGACTGAAGGCTTTGAGCTTTAGCTCTTCCCAATTTTCTATTCTGTTCTCATGTTCTGTGTTTCTATCTGGCCTGTGTGAAGTCTTGAAGTCCCAGCACAGTTTTTAAACATCTCATTCCTTTTCTCTGGATGAGCGGTTAAGCGGGGGGAGTTCTCGTGAGGGTCATAGGAGTTGACCCAGGAACCAAGAGCTTCGATGTTATTGGCTTAGAGGACGGAAGGATAAAGCTCGATTTAACGTTTCCGAGCGAGGTCGTTGCCGAAGACCCCGGGAGGATAGTTGAAGCCATCGAGGACTTCAACGCCGAGCTCATAATTGGCCCCTCTGGTTATGGCCTTCCGCTGAAGCACATAAGCGAGCTGACCGAGAGGGACCGCTTCGAGATGACCCTCGTTAGAGAGGAGGAAATGAAGGAAATCCCCGTTCTTCTTGGCCTCCAAGAGATGGTTGACCAGATGGCACAGAAGGGCATGAACGTCTGGTTCATTCCAGGGGTCATTCACCTTCCGACCGTCCCCGAGTGGAGGAAGTACAACAGGGTGGACATGGGGACGGCCGATAAAATGGCGATAACCGTGCTCGGCATCTACGACCAGGCAAAGAGGCTTGGAATTGAGTACAGCGAGGTTTCCTTCGTCCTCCTCGAGGTGGGCTTCGGCTACAACTACGCTGGAGCCGTGAAGAGAGGAAAAATCGTTGATGGCATCGGCGGGACGATATTCCCTGGCCCAGCTTATGTAAACAGCGGGGCCCTCGACGGCGAGGTCGCCTACCTGATGGGGAGGATAAAGAAGTGGCACCTCTTCTGGGGCGGGGCAACGGTGATAGCGGCCAACGAGATACTCCCTCCCGAGGAGTTCGCCAGAAGGCTTGACGAGGAACCTTTCTCAAAGGCATGGGAGGCCATGAAGGACGGCTTCATTAAGGCCGTTGCCTCAGAGCTAGCCGTCGTTAGAAATGCCCAGGAGATAATCCTCTCAGGCAGGCTGATGCGCATGGACGAGCTGAGGAAGGACGTAGAGGATACCTTCGAGGAGCTCTTTGACCTTCCCGTCGTCAGGCTGAGGGGTCTTGAGGGTAAGGCCAAAGAGGCCGCCCAGGGGAGCGCGATAATTGGCGACGGCCTCGCCGGCGGTCAGTTCATGGAGCTCGTGGAGCACGTGGAGATAAAGAAGAGCCGCGGGAGCGTCCTCGACTACGTAAAGCTCCCGCTCGATGTTTAAATTGGCTGGTTTGGTATCCCTTCGGTTCACGGAGCTTGAGGGGGTGAGCTTTAATAGGCTAAACGTCAAACATCTAATGGTGAGATAAATGGAAGAGATTGAAGCTATATATGAAAACGGGGTATTCAAACCCCTCAAAAAGCCCCATCTTCGTGAGAATGAAAGGGTAGTGCTGATTGTCAAGGAGAAGATTGTAACGGAAGAGTTCCTTAGAAAGCTTGAGAAGCTCAGCGAGAGCTTGCCAAAGTTCAAAAGCCCCTCTAAGATTCTTGAGGAGGACAGAAGATGATAGTGATAGATGCTAATGTGCTTATTGATGCCCTGTTTGAAGGAAATCCCGAACGCAGAGCACTCGCCCTAAGGTTCTTCAAGCTAATTGAAGGGCGATGCGTGTATGTTCCTCGAATTTTCATAGTCGAAGTGCTTTCCGTGGCAAGACGACTTGGCGTTAAGCTGGATTACCTCACTTTGATGGGATTGATAGAGGATTTCAATGTAAAAACTGAGGATGAAGTGTTTAACCTCGCTGTTTATGTCTCGGAGAACGTCCACCCTCGCGCTGTTGATGCGTACTACATAGCAACGGCGATTTTAACTGGGAGTATTTTAGTTTCGAATGACCGGATAATGGTCAAAAACAGCAGAAACGCAGGTATCGAGGCGTTTTACCTACTTGAAGAATTTGAAAAGCTTAAGGAGTACCTATCCTCCCGATAGCTTCCCAACCTCTTCCTCTAGCCTCTTCAGCTTCCCCTTAAACCTTCTCAGCTGGTCATTCGCTATGGCAACGATTCTCTCGATGTAGTCCTTGCTCACCCACACTTCACCGTCCGCGCCGAGCGGGACGTCCATTCTCTCTGTCGAGCGTATCTCAACGAGGAGCTTCTTATGGCTCACGCTTTTAATGTTCGAGTACTTGAAGCCCAGCCCTATCGCGAGGTTGAGCAGTTTAACCGCGTCCTCCAGAGTTCTTGCGCCGACGTGGAGGATTGGGCTCCTAACCAAGAACCAGAGCTGACCCTTGGAGTGCCTCCCAACCGCCTTAAGAACCTCCTCGACGGTGACTTCTCTGTGCCACTTGCCGAGCCAGACTGAATTAACCTTGTCGCCGAAGTGGGGCATCTCCATGACCGAGATTCTGCCCGAGCAGGAGGAGGTTGTGAAGTAGTTCTCAAGCGCGTTGATTTTCTCAAGCAGGGGTATTATGTCCTCATCAACCTTGCCCTCCGCTAAAGCCTGTCTAAGGCCCCCCATCGCCTTCGCCTTCTGCTCTTCGAAGTTCTTTGTGTAGAGGAACATTTCTCACACCTCCAGTCCCCCGGCATCAACAACCGTTTCCCTCTCCCTCACGAACTCCACCAGTCTCCTGTAAGTCGGATGCGAGCTCAGCGTTGAGGAGTCGCCTATCAGAATCAGCTTCCTCTTTGCCCTCGTCAGCGAGACGTTTAACCTCCTCAAATCCTTTAAAAAGCCCAGCTCACCCTTCCTGTTCGAGCGGACGAAGGAGAGAACTATGACTTCCTTCTCCCGACCCTGATAGCCGTCCACCGTCTTGACCTCTATTTCTTCAGGCAAAAGCGAGCTTATCAAATCGCGTTGGTCGTCGTAGGGGGTTATGACACCAACCCATTCAGGCTTAACCCCGAGCTTTAACAATCCCTTAACGGCTTCCTCCACGAGCCTCGCCTCAAGTGGGTTCTCCCGGCTCTCGCTTCCATAGCGCTGTCTCTCGAAGCGGTCTTCCCTTCTGGTGGTGTCTATGAAGACGAGCACGTTCTCAGGCTTAAGGACTTCGGCCCACACATCGTCCCCTTCCGGCAACTCGACGCCCAAATCGGCCAGCGTTATATTCCTGACGCTCTCGTCGGCTTTAATTCTGCCATTGTAAAATTCCCTGCTCGGAAACTCCATGAGCCTTTCGTTCATCCTGTACTGGACGGTTAGCATCTCGCTCTTCCAGGGATAGCGCTCGATTAGGCCCTCGAAGAGTGTCTTGCTCAGCTCCTTCGCCTTCTCGCTGAGTATTGTTGGAGGTAACTGCTTGTGGTCGCCTGCCAAAACGAAGCGCCTCGCGCGGTTGATTGGGATGAGCACGCTCGGTATCGTCGCCTGCGTGGCCTCATCTATTATCGCCACATCGTAGGAGCCGTAGTCAACCATCTCCAGCCCGGCCGAAGAGTTCGTCGTCAGAACGACGTCGGCTTCCCTTATTATCTCCCTCGCTATCCTCTCCTCCAGCTTCCTTGCATCGTCGAAGGTCTTCTGCACCTGCTCGTTGATTTTGAGCCACTGCGCCATCTCGCGGATTAGCCTTGCCGGAACGCCCCTCGCGCCTATTCCTTTTTCGGCCAAACGGAGAATCTGCTTGTCGGTCAGCCCGCGCCTGTACTTTGGAGCCGGTTTGGTGAAGGTGTCGCGCTTTTCCTTCAGGTTCTCCCCGATTACGCGGAGCTCCCTCAGCTCGCCGTAGAGCTCGTGCCGGGTCATGAGGTGGGCTAAAGTCGTCTCGTGGAGAGCTTTTGAGACCCTGCTCGGATGCCCGACCCGGACGACCTTCAAACCGGAATCAACTAGCCTCTCGACGAGGTTGTCAACGGCCACGTTGCTCTCCGCCGTTGCAAGAACCTTGTTGCCCCTGGCCACCTCCTGCCGTATCAGCTCGACGAGGGTCCTCGTCTTTCCAGTCCCGAAAGGCCCATGAATCAGAAAGAAGTCAGGGCTCCCAAGGGCCTTGGCAACGGCCCTCCTCTGGCTCCCGTTTAAGCTCCTGTCAAAGGGATTGAACTCTACTTCCTTGCCCTCCTCAGGCTCCCTCAGGCCGAGATAGAGCTCTAAAGCCTTCCTCCCGCTTTCCCGAAGGGCTTCAATGTTCTCAAGCCATCTTTTGAAGGTTATGTCGTTGGCGTACAAGTCAACGCGAACTCCTCTCAATGCCCACTCGGGCACGGTCTCAAGGGCCACCGTTATGAACCGCTTTCCCTTCTCGACGACAGTCCCGACCAAATCGCTCTTCAGCGGGTCCCTTTTGCTTATCACGACCAAATCGCCGACGCTTATCTCCGTCTTGATTTCCCTCTCGCGTCCGTATCTGACGAGGAAGTAGCCGAGTTCCTCGCCAATTACCTTCCCGTTGAGGCCGAGAACCGCTCTTCCTACTTTTTCCCTCTCGCGGCCGCTGAGCCGTCTCATCTCGGCCCTCATTGCCTCTATCTCGGCCTTTCGCTCCATCTCGATGAGAACCTTGAGCCTGGCGATGAACTTCGAAAACTTCTCGTTTTCGCTCATTTTTCTTCCCGAAGGGCGAAGAGAATAGCCGTTTAAAAGGTTGAGGGTGGTCAGCCCATGCGAGTTTCCTCACCGCTCGGACGAAACTTCCCTCATCATCCCTGAGGGGGTAGAAGGAAGGGGTTAAAAAGCTAAGCCCCGTCCGTCTCTATCACCGAGACGATGTCCCTGTGGAAGGACCTGATTGCCCTGACGTGCTTTTCTTCGACCCTGCCACAGCAGGCGACGCGCTCGTAGAACCTCTCAAGCTCGTCGAGAAGCCACTCGAGCTGTCTCTTGGAGCTTTCGCTGAATCCGTTGCTCAAAAGCTTTCCCCTCAAGAAGGGCATGACCTCCGAAGGCCGTCCCCAGGCGGCCCAGAAGAGACCTTCCTTTAGAATCTCAAACAGTAACTCCTCGGACCTTGCACTAACGAATGGTTTGGCCCTCCCCCCTGAGCTTTTCTGAAGCTCTCCTCTGGATTTCGTAAACCCTCCTCATGGCAATCACCATATGACGGACTGTGGTGTCCTATATTGGCTTTTCGGATACTTTTTTGTACGTTGGACAGATTCCCTCGAAAAAACGCACCTCTCTTTGTCAAAACGTCACGTTTCTTAGATTAATGTGACTAATCTACAACTCTACCATAGCTCGAAATACTTAAAAACCCTTGACAGGTTCACGTTAAAAAGGACATGGAGGTCTGGTGGAAATGGGAAAGTTTAAACACAAACTTGTTAATGCCATAAAGGGTTATACCTTCGACGATGTTCTTCTCATACCCCAGCCAACCGAGGTCGAGCCGAAGGACGTTGACGTCTCGACGAGGATTACGCCGAGAATAAGGCTAAACATCCCGATTCTCAGCGCTGCGATGGACACTGTGACGGAGTGGGAGATGGCCGTCGCGATGGCCCGGGAGGGTGGACTGGGAGTGATCCACAGGAACATGAGCATAAGTGAACAGGTCGAGCATGTCAGGAAGGTCAAGCGCGCCGAGCGCTTCATCGTTGAGGATGTCATCTCGATTTCACCGGACGAGACGATTGACTACGCCCTCTTCCTGATGGAGAAGAACGACATAGACGGCTTGCCGGTTGTTGAGGACGGAAGGGTCGTGGGAGTAATCAGCAAGAAGGACATAGCCGTCAAGCCTGGGAAGCTCGTGAGGGACGTGATGACCGGCGAGCCGATAACAGTTCCCGAGAGCGTAACAGCCGAGGAAGCCCTCAACCTTATGTTCGAGCACAGGATTGACAGGTTGCCGGTTGTGAATTCAGAAGGGAAGCTCGTTGGCATAATCACGATGAGCGATTTGGCGAGGAGAAGGAAGTACAAGAACGCCGTCCGGGACAAGAACGGCGATTTGGTGGTTGCTGCTGCCGTTGGGCCTTTTGACCTTGAAAGGGCGAAGGCTCTCGACAGGGCCGGAGCCGACGTTATCGTCATCGATACGGCTCACGCCCACAACCTCAAAGCCATCAAGGCCATGAAGGAGATAAGGAAAGCGGTTGACGCCGACCTCATCGTTGGAAACATTGCCAACCCGAAGGCCGTCGATGATTTGACCTTCGCCGACGCTGTTAAAGTCGGAATAGGGCCCGGAAGTATATGTACCACCCGCGTCGTCGCTGGCGTCGGCGTCCCGCAAATCACGGCCATAGCGCTCGTCGCCGACAAAGCGAGTGAGTACGGGCTCCACGTGATAGCGGACGGTGGAATCCGCTACTCCGGCGACATAGTCAAGGCCATAGCGGCCGGAGCAGACGCGGTCATGCTTGGCTCTCTTTTAGCTGGAACTAAGGAAGCACCAGGTAAAGAAGTCGTCATCAACGGACGGCGCTACAAGCAGTACCGCGGAATGGGCTCGCTCGGGGCGATGATGAAGGGCGGAGCCGAGAGGTACTACCAGAAGGGCCACATGAAGACGAGAAAGTTCGTTCCGGAGGGTGTTGAGGGCGTCGTTCCCTACAGGGGGCCTGTAAGTGAGGTTCTCTACCAGCTCGTCGGTGGCCTGCGCTCGGGAATGGGTTACGTTGGCGCCAAAACCATCGAAGAGCTGAAGGAGAAGGGCGAGTTCGTCATCATAACGCAGGCGGGAGTTAAGGAGAGCCATCCGCATGACATACTTATCACAAATGAGGCGCCGAACTATCCGCTCGGGAAGTGATTTTTAGATTTCGGGATTTAGCAACACGCAGGTATCTTTTGTTTTTCTACAATTGTTTGATGTCGTGGAATTTATTTCTGTTTGAGAACTTTTATATCCGACCATTATATTAATCTAAATGCAACAATACTGGATGTGATGGAAGATGGGGCTGTTCAGGGGGATGGCCTTAGCGCTGGCAGTTCTTATCATCCTTGGAACCTCACCTCACGTGAGTGAAAATTCGACCCAAAACAAGGACGGGATTAAAGTTGAAATCAACCCCAATCTTGAGCTCTTCGCCGTCCTTTATATTCTCGCCTTCAACGGAAGCGACTACTTCATAACGGCGCCAAAAGGCTACATCAATGATGTTTTGGCGTACTTTGCGCCTTACCGAGACGACCCGGCCGTTAAGTACATCCGCGAGGTTTTCAACAGCTCCCTGCCACTCTATGCCAGAGATAATGAAATCGCGGAATTCAGTAGCAGGCTGGCCCTGCTGGGTTACCTGCCGAACGAGACCGACCTCGGCGAACTTGAACTGCTGGCAAATTTTGCCCGGAAAAGCGATTTTATGGCCTTCTACAGCGCCCACCGGAGTGATTATGCGGGAATAACCCGCCCTCTGCTGGGATACCTGGAATGTGCCCTCGAGGAGTACGAAAGGCTCTTTGGCCACACCTACGAATCCTTCAGGGTTGAGGCCTCGTATTCGCTTCACATACACCCTCACGTCGTCTTTGAGAACGGGACGGTGTACTACGTTGGATGGCTGTACTACAAGAACAACGTCGCGATGCTTTCGTATGTCGTGGCGATACTCCACGAGTTCACCCATCCGTTTGTTCGAGACTTTCTCGACCGGAACTTCAGGACCTTCGAGAACATGAGCTACTACCTCTGGGAGGTGCGGAACGAACTACCGACTACCACAACCTACGACCCGGCTCACTACGGTTCCTTTTACACGTACCTCAACGAGCTCTTCACCGAGAGCATAGCTGAATACATTGCCCTGAGGTGTGGAGTGCCGAGGGATTACGTTCTTTTTAAATCTAAGGCAATGTCGGCCATGTTCCTGCCCTTCGGGAACCTGTTTGATGAGTACAGAACGGCAGAGGAACTCAATGAGACCCTCTACCAGTACGCACCAACTCTGGCCCGGCACATGGGGTGCTGGGCAACTCCCGGGAACGTGAGCGCATTTTACAGGAAGGTTGCTCCCGTTGTGGAGCCCAACGTACTGGACAGGGCAGGTTACCTGGGAAAGCTTATCATTGTTTACGGGACGCAGAACCCCAATGAGAGCGGGAACGAGTACGACAGGGAGACGGCTTACCTGCTCGCCGAACTCCTCAGGGAAACCTACATGAGGCTCTACGGTCAGGCCCCCTCAATCGTGGTCAAGGAGGATGCGAATTTGACCGATGAGGATTTGAGGGGCAACCTTATACTCATCGGCGGTCCCGTTGCCAACACCATAACCGCCCGGCTCAACGAAAACATACCCGTGCGCTTCGCCTTCAACGGCTCTTGGGTCCTGAGGAGGAACCCGAACGCGGTGAAGAACTTCACGGCCTTTCGGATAACCGAGAACAACATAAGCGTAATCCCGCTCAACTCGCCGGTTCCCTCGGTGGTCTTTGGAGTCGTTGAGACGATTCGAAATCCCTGGAACTCGAAAGAATATGTGCTCATTATTGCAGGCATCGACCGCTACGGAACCAGGGAGATGAGCAAGTGGATACAATGGCAGAGCTATGTGATTAGAGGGGAAACTTATTGGGAAGTTGGGTTCTACTCGATGAGATGAGCCTCGGCCGTTCCTCCCGAGAATCAGAAAACCGTTTAAGTCTCTCCCCTTTTCTTTCTCCGGGTGGTGGGATGAAAATTGGAATCGTCGGCGATGGAATCGCTGGTCTGACTTCTGCCATAGCGCTCGCCAAGAGGGGTTTTGATGTTACTCTCATCGGCCCTGGAATTCGAAAGAGCAACTCCTACCTCGCTCAGGCTGGGATAGCCTTCCCGGTTCTCGAGGGCGATTCGCTTGAAGCCCATGTTCTCGACACAATCAAAGCCGGAAAGTACATCAACGACCGCGAGGTCGTTTGGAACGTAATCTCGAAGGGGAGCGAGGCCTACGACTTCCTGCTCTCCCTCGGCCTGAAGTTCGAGGCGAGCGAGACCGAAGGTGGCCACTCATTCCACAGGGTCTTTACTATCAAGAACGAGACCGGCAAGCATGTCACGAAGCTCCTCTACCTCCGCGCAAGGGAGCTCGGCGTTAACTTCGTCAGAGGAAAAGTTGATGAGCTCGCGATAAAGAGGGGAAAGGCCTGCGGGGTGTTCGTCGAGGGCGAGTTCCTCCGCTTCGACGCGACTGTTATTGCTTCCGGCGGATTTTCAGGGCTCTTCAGGTTTACGGCCGGCTCTCCAGATAACACAGGTCTTCTCATCGGCGACGCTCTCATGAAAGGCGCCCCCGCTCGCGATTTGGAGTTCGTCCAGTTCCACCCGACCGGTTACATCGGAAAGAACGGCGTCTTCCTAATAAGCGAGGCCGTTAGGGGAGCCGGCGCTAAGCTCGTAACGGACGAGGGAGAGCGCTTCGTGAACGAACTGGCGACGAGGGACATCGTGGCGAGGGCAATCTACCGCCAGATGCAGAATGGAAAGAAAGTTTTCCTCGACGCGAGGGGAATAGAGAACTTCAAGAAGCGCTTCCCGCAGATATACGCCTTCCTTCGGAAGGATGGGATAGACCCATCGAGGGACTTAATCCCGGTCTCGCCGATAGCCCACTACACGATGGGCGGGATAACGGTTGACCTCTGGTACAGAACTCCAGTGAAGAACCTCTACGCGATAGGAGAGGCCATGAGCAACGGCTTTCATGGGGCGAACAGACTGGCTAGCAACTCCCTCCTCGAATGCATCGTTTCGGGTTTGGAGGTTGCGAGAACGATAGCGAGGGAAAGGCCGAGGTGCAGGGAGGTTAAGGAACCCCTCTATCACGGCTACGAGCTTGGAGACGTTGACCCGCTGAGGGAGCTCCTTTGGAATCACGCTGGAATAGTTAGGAGCGCGAAAACTCTCGGGGAGGGCCTCAGGAAGCTTGAGGGAATCGAGGCCGACCCGAGGCTGAAACTGCTCGCGAGGGGCGTTCTCGAGTGTGCACTCGCGAGGGAAGAGAGCAGGGGAAGCCACTACCGCGAGGACTTTCCGGTCATGAGAAAGGCCTTCGAGAGGCCGAGCTTCTTCGACGGGAGGTGCAGGCTGTAATCAAAGGTGTCCAAAAACCCTTTTAATTCCCTTCTTCTACCCCCGCCGAGGGATGGGAAATGGACAAGGAGAGGCTGATTGCCGAGATTGAGAAGCTTAAGGAGGAGCGCAACGCGATAATCATGGCCCACAACTACCAGCCCCCCGAGGTGCAGGATATAGCGGATTTCCTTGGGGACAGCCTCGAGCTCGCGAGGAAGGCCGTAAACGTTGATGCCGAGGTAATAGTCTTCGCGGGCGTCGATTTTATGGCCGAGACCGCTAAAATCCTCAACCCTGAGAAGACCGTTCTCCTCCCGGCTAAAACGGCCACCTGCGCGATGGCCAACATGCTTAAAGTTGAGCACATACTTGAAGCTAAGAGGCGGTATCCTAACGCGCCGGTCGTTCTTTACGTGAACAGTTCCGCCGAGGCGAAAGCCTACGCCGACGTGACGGTAACTTCAGCCAACGCGGTCAAAATAGTCGAAAAGCTCGATTCCGACGTTGTAATCTTCGGCCCGGACAAGAACTTGGGAAGCTACGTCGCGAGGGTGACTGGTAAGAAGGTAATCCCAGTTCCCCCAGACGGGCACTGCTACGTCCACAGGAAGTTCACCGTTGAGGACGTGGAGCGCGCGAGGAGACGTTATCCTAACGCCAAGCTGATGGTCCACCCCGAGTGCGAGCCGGAAGTACAGGAAAGGGCCGACATAATAGTCTCCACGGGGGGAATGATACGGCACGCGCCGGAGTGGAGCGAGTGGGTCGTCTTCACCGAGAGGGAGATGGTCTACCGGCTGAGCAAGCTCTACCCGAACATAAAGTTCTATCCCGCGAGGGAGGACGCCGTCTGCGTTGGAATGAAGGCGATAACGCTCCAGAGCGTCTACGAGTCGCTCAGGGATATGAAGTACCCCGTTGATGTTCCAGCTGAGATAGCCGAGAAGGCCAGGAAGGCCATCGAGAGGATGCTTGAGATGAGCTAAGGTGTTAAGTTGAGAGTGCAAGATTTCGGGATTTT
This sequence comes from Thermococcus sp., assembly GCF_027063845.1. Lineage (GTDB taxonomy): Archaea > Methanobacteriota_B > Thermococci > Thermococcales > Thermococcaceae > Thermococcus. The sequence goes on along the minus strand of NZ_JAMOQU010000048.1, from coordinate 1,522 downwards.
TGTTAAGTTGGGAGGGAAACTTATGACCCCACTCCCCTATCTGCTCAGGCTCCTTGAAGAAGATGCACCCTTCGGCGACGTGACGAGCGAGGCGGTGATTCCTGAGGGCACCAAAGCCAGGGCCGTAATCATAGCCAAGCAAGATGGAGTTATAGCAGGCGTTGAAGAAGCTAAAGCTCTCTTCAAGCACTTTGGCGTCAAGGTTTCGGTCAGAAAACGCGACGGCGAGGAAGTTAGGAAAGAAGACGTAATCCTCGAGCTTGAGGGGGACGCGAGGGCCATTCTGCTCGTCGAGAGAACCGCTTTGAACGTCATGGGCAGGATGAGCGGTATCGCGACCGAGGTTAGGAGGCTCGTCGAGAAGGTCAGGGCCGTGAACTCGAAGGTCCGTGTAGCTGGCACGAGGAAGAGCCTTCTCAGGCTGATAGACAAGAGGGCCATACTCATCGGCGGCGGCGAGCCCCATCGCTTCTCGCTGAGCGACGCGATACTCATTAAGGACAACCATCTCGCCCTTGTTCCGCTGGAAGAAGCAATAAGGCGCGCGAAGGAATTTTCCGTTTACAAGGTTGTCGAAGTGGAGGTGGAGAGCCTTAAGGATGCCCTTAAAGCGGCTAAAGTCGGGGCCGACGTTGTGATGCTTGACAACATGGAACCTGAGGAGATAGCGGAGACGATTAAAGCTTTAAAGCGCGAGGGCCTGCGCGATAGGGTGAAAATCGAGGTCTCCGGGGGCATAACGCCGGAGAACATCGAGGAGTATGCAAGGCTCGACATCGACGTCATAAGCCTCGGCTACCTCACCCACTCGGTTAAGAACTTCGACGTGAGCCTTGAGGTTCTGTCAAAACTTGAGTGAACCTTTTCGGCTTTTCGTGCCATTTTTTGAACATTTTTTACAAAAATCCTCCATTGCTGGTGGCAAGGCTTATAATCCACTAAAACGTTCATCTGAATGAGGTGGTGAGGATGGACAAGCTGAAGGTTATCGAGGCCAAGGGAACGGAGAGGCTCAAGAGGGGCTTCGCCAAGATGGTCAAGGGCGGAGTCATCATGGACGTTACCAACGCTGAGCAGGCGAGGATTGCAGAAGAGGCAGGAGCCGTTTCTGTTATGGCCCTGCACCGCGTCCCGGCCGACATCAGGAAGGCCGGTGGAGTCGCGAGGATGGCACCTATTGAGAAGATTCAGGAGATAATGGACGCGGTTACGATTCCTGTCATGGCGAAGGTCAGAATCGGCCACGTCGCCGAGGCGAAGATACTCGAAGCTTTGGGCGTTGACATGATTGACGAGAGCGAGGTTCTTACTCCTTCGGACCCGTTCTTCCACATAGACAAGCGCGAGTTCAACGTTCCCTTCGTCTGCGGGGCGAGGAACCTCGGCGAGGCCGTCAGGAGGATATGGGAAGGGGCCGCAATGATTAGAACCAAGGGCGAGGCAGGAACAGGAAACATCGTCGAGGCCGTCAGGCACGTTCGCCTCGTTGCGGAGGGAATAAGGCAGATTCAGGCCATGACCG
>NZ_JAMOQU010000047.1 GCF_027063845.1 Thermococcus sp. | reverse complement strand
GTTACCGTCTGGCCTATGCCCTTTATTTCCCTGAGCTTGTCAACGACGATTTTACCGACTTCCTCGGAGCTGGGGGCGCGGACCTTTATGAGGAGGTCCCACTCACCGGCTATTATGTGAACCTCGTAGACCCCTTCGAGTGCCGCTATCCTCTCGGCGACCTGCCTCTGGGTGAGACCTGAGTCGGGGTCATATCTGGCGAGTATGAAGGCCGTCGTGCCGAGGTTGAGCTTCTTGTAGTTGGGCTTCACCGTAAACTTCTCTATTATCCCCTCGTCGAGGAGGCGCTTAATCCTGTAGTGGACCGTCGTCCTCGGTATCCCGAGCTTCTTGCTGAGGCTCGCTATGTTCTCCCTCGCGTTCTCGCGCAGTTCCTTCAAAAGCCTAAGGTCGATGGCATCAAGGTTGCCCGTCATCGCGACCCCCTTCGTCACCTATTCAATTCCAATCGCATGAGGTTGATGAGAAGGCTTATTTAAAGGTTTTCCCTTAGCCATTGGGCAAAGGCCCTCAGCGCCCGTCCCCTGTGGGAGATTTCGTTCTTCTCCTCGGTTGTCATTTCGGCAAAGGTCTTATCGAATCCATCCGGCTTGAACACTGGGTCGAAGCCGAAGCCGCCGCTTCCCCTCGGTTCGGTCGTTATCTCACCGTCAACCCTACCTGTGAAGATATGAAGCTCACCGTCCCAGTAGGCTATGACGCTCTTGAAGTAAGCTTTTCTGTTGGTCTCTCCCTCAAGGAGCTTGAGGATTCCGTTGTAGCCAAGGGTCTTGTAAATGTAGGCCGAGTAGACACCGGGGAAGCCCTTGAGCGCCTCTACAAAGAGGCCCGAGTCGTCGAGGAAGAAGGGACCCTCAATTCTCTCCGCCAGCCATCTCACGCCGTATTCTGCAACCTCCTCAAGGGTGTCCGCCTGTATCTCAGGATACTCAAAGTGGAGCTGGTAGACCTCGACTCCAAGGGGCTTGAAGTACTTCCTGGCTTCCTCAACCTTGCCGGGATTGGATGTTATGAACGCCAGCCTCATGAGACCACCGGAGAAAAGGGGGAGAATAGGATTAAAAGGTTTAGTCGATGGTGTAGCCGATTTTCTGAACGAGCTCCCTGCGCTCCTTCCTCTGCTCCTCGGTCTCTATTTTGTTGGCCGCCTTGCCGTCAACAACTCCAAGGACGCTCCGTCCGAGGTCGGTCTCGGCAACGATGACCTGGAAGGGGTTCTCACT
>NZ_JAMOQU010000046.1 GCF_027063845.1 Thermococcus sp. | reverse complement strand
GGCGGGAAGAGGTCCTTGTACTCGTCCCACCCCATGCGCCCGTTCTTCTTGATGTACTCGACAATCTCTTCGGCCATCTTCCTGGCTTCCTCGCTCTCAAAAACAACTTCAAAGACATCGCGAGGCTGAACCAGGACAGGCATTTTGATGGTTACAACTTCGGGAAGGCGTCTTTTCCTCGGCATAGTTACACCACCTTAGTTATTAACTGTGGTGGGCTTAAAATTATCATTTGGAACGCGGTTGGCGAGTTGGGGGTTAATACTGCACTGTGGTGCAAGTATTCTGGATTTGGGCCGTTTGTCCTTGGTCATGCAAGGAAGATGTTTTGGAAAGACAGATAATATACAGGAAGTGTTAGTATCCCGAACGTTAACATCCATACGAAAGTTAACGGTCATGACCGATCCCCCTCACCTGCCATACCACGAAGATTGACACTCCAATAGCAAACCAGAATGCTACTGTCCATGGAGTCCAATCGTTCACGAGGCGCCACGTCCAAACTAAGTGCCCCCAAAAGTCAACGTTGAATACATCACCGATTGCCCACCATGCCGTCTGAAAGTGAGCATACAACCATCCCCACAGCGCACTGAGCATGAAAACTGCAAAAAACTGCGTTGCTCTAGCCCACTTAATCACAGCCATCACGCTCCTCTTTGATGATTTTGAGTGCATAAGATAGACCCTGCTGAATACCTCTCTTCTCAAGCGGGTGCAATGGTAACATCTCTGCGTCAATCATCGCCACTTGGAGCTTTCTTTTAATCCGAGACAAGACTTCATCAATCCCTTTAGCTGACACGGCCATCACGCTCCTCAACTTCCGGCCCCAACTCCAAGAGAGCTTTCTTTAAGTCCTCAAACTCAGAAGGGGTAAGGTCGAACGAACAAACCATGTCCCCCATGACGAAGGATAGGGTTACCTTGTCTCTCTCTGCCGTGATAAATGCGGCTTTTCTGTCTACGATATTGAAATACAGCTCTACCTTTCCTGTACGTCTGACATCAATGCGAGTGCGGTAAGCATATGCAAGCAGGAACATGATACCAATTCCTGCTAAAAATCCTGCCACAAACGCCATGCCTGGATCACTCACGGCCATCACGCTCCTCTAAGGCCTCCACGGATTCCTAAGCGCTTCAGCGGCAATCAGTATTTTCTCACGCGCATCCTTCCAGTTCTCTGCTTCGACTTCTACCTCAAATGAGTCGTCCATTCTGTCGTAAACACTGTCCCCGTACTCCATCATTGCATCATCCAAATCCCACCACT
>NZ_JAMOQU010000045.1 GCF_027063845.1 Thermococcus sp. | reverse complement strand
AGGTTCGGATTGGCGAGCTTGATTCCCGTGGCGAAAGCAAGGGCCCTTCCGTGGGTCGTGTGTAGGCCGTCAAAGTTGACGAAGCCTGGAACGCGGGAGGAACAGCCTATTCCGCTCACCCAGACTATCTCGTCCTGGTTCAGCTTTAAGTCGTCTATCGCGCGGAGGGTGAACTGGAGAACGCTACCGATTCCACAGCCCGGGCAGAATATCGTCGGTAGCATGTCCTTCCTCAGGTACTTGTCGCGGATTTCGTAAGCGGACTTCAGGTACATCATCCCACCACCCTTTCGACTATCTCCATCGGCGTGTGCACCTCGCCGCCTATCTTGGCTATGAGCTCGACCTCCGCCTTTCCGTTGGTGCCTTCCTTAACGAGGTGGTAGAGCTGTCCGAGATTCATCTCCGGCACGTATATCTTCCGCACGCGCTCTGCCAGCTCCTCGATGTAGTCGAAGTCGAAGGGCCACACCGTGTTGAGCTTCAGCAGGCCCGCCTTAACCCCCTTCTCGCGGAGTATCTTGACGGCCCTCACCGCGGAGCGCGAAACTATTCCGGTCGTGACTATCGCCACCTCTGCGTCTTCGAGCATGAACTCCTCCCTGCTGATTATCTCGTCCTTGTGGTCGAGTATCTTGCGGTAAATCCTCCTGATGAGCCTTTCATGAACCTCGGGCTCAACGGTCCTCGGGTGGCCGTACTCGTCATGGGTCAAACCTGTCACGTAGGTGCGGTAGCCCCTCCCGAATATCGGCATCGGTGGGACGCCGTCTCCGTGCGGGTCGCCGAAGGGAAGCTTAGCCTCTTCCTCGCTGGCTGGAAGCTTTCTCTCGACTACCTCAATCTCCTCAGGCTCAGGAATGTAAACGCGCTCGCGCATGTGGGCAAGCTCGGCGTCTCCAAGGATTACGACGGGAGTCCTGTACTTCTCGGCCAGGTTGAAGGCCCTAATAGTGAAGTCAAAGGCTTCCTGAACGGTTGAGGGACTTAAAACGATGAGCATGTGGTCTCCGTGAGTGCCCCAGATGGCCTGCATTATGTCTCCCTGGGCCGGGAACGTTGGCTGGCCCGTTGATGGACCACCGCGCATCATGTTGACGACGACTATCGGCGTCTCGGTCATTACAGCATAGCCGAGGTTCTCCTGCATCAGCGAGAAGCCAGGCCCGCTCGTCGCCGTCATCGCCTTCGCCCCAGCCCAGGAGGCGCCTATTATCGCCGCTATGCTCGCTATCTCGTCCTCCATCTGTATGCTCACACCGTCAACGAGGGGCATGTACAGGGCCATCGCCTCGAATATCTCGCTGGCGGGCGTTATCGGGTAGCCTGCGTAGAACC
>NZ_JAMOQU010000044.1 GCF_027063845.1 Thermococcus sp. | reverse complement strand
AGCCCTTCGCCCGCTCAAGGAGGAGCTGGAGGCGGGCCTTTGCAAGGGCGTTTAAGTCCGTCCCAAAGCGCCCTTGCTCTACGAGCTGTTGTAGTTTTTCACCAATCGTTGTACCTTTTTCAACTTCCCGGAGCGCTTGCAACGGCGTGTAAAAGGCCTCACCCACGTGGAGGAGCGGGAGCGACCGCTCCGCCGGCGGGAGCGAGGCGACCCATCGGCGCATGAGTTCGAGGCTCATCTTCCATCACCACCATATTCTCACGGTTACGGCGTTCTCACTTTTCTCAACATCGACTACCCGGCCCTGAATTGAGGGGACTGCTTGTTTGACTGCCGACACAATCTCTTTGAGTGTATTCTGGAACTCTGGAGTGTCGGCGTAGAGGTTCCAGTAATCTCTGTCAGCGATGGCAATAGCGTAAAGGGCAACGACGGGGACCAAGCTTTTCGGCACGACCTTTGGCACATAAACACCCGTGTTTTCCTCAGGGAATGGGTCGAGCGGGTCTTCTAATATGACGACCCAGTATTTTCTGCCCTCATACAAGTCGAAAGGCGCGATAAAGTACCCATCTTCCGCCCAGTGCACGATACCCTCGTCGAGTAGCGTATCTATGAGTTCATCGTTTGCGCGGACGACAACGTCAACGATGAACACTCTCGTCACCCCCGACCTCGCTGAGCACGGCGAACTTCACCATCAGCTTGTAGGCCTCCCCGGTAACTTCCGCCACGTAAGGCCAGTACTCCGGCTTCCAAATGTTGGCCCACACCAAAATGCCCTCCGGCGAGCCTATGAGCTGGGCAAAGGCTTTTAGTCCTTCAAGCGGGTTTTCCTTAGCCTTCTTGAGTATCCGGTCGAGCACGGTGCGGGTGTACTGGTCGCGCTGTTCCTGCGTCATCTTGAGCCAAAGCGCCTTCTTCCGCTCGAACTCCTCCTGAAAGAGCCGGTCGTACTCCTCTAAGGCCTGGTCAAGCTGAGCCTCCGCCGAGGAGGGACTTAACGAGCTCGACGTATTCCTCAAATTCGGGCCGAATGGCATCCCTCACCGCCCCCTCAATCACCTTTTCGTTCTTCTTTATCTCATCTTTCGCCTTCAAAAGCACGGCGGGGTTGTTGTAGCCCGCCCGGAGCGTCTGGGCGAGCCAGCGGAAGACTGCGACTGTCTTGGGGTTCGGCTCAGCCACCACCCTCACCCCCGGCCTGCTGGACGAACTCCTCAAGGCTCGGAATGTCCGCCGGCGGTTCCGGCTTGGGGACGGGGGCCGGCGTGGGGGCCGGCGCCTGGACAGGTGCTTGAGCGAGGGCGTTGTTGAAGGTCTGTGGGCTCGGCGCCCTACCGAGGAGCCCGGCGAAGATGCCTCTGAGCCCGTCGA
>NZ_JAMOQU010000043.1 GCF_027063845.1 Thermococcus sp. | reverse complement strand
CTCAGCCTTTACTCTGTTGAGCGTCTCCCGCACGTCTTCCATCTGCTCCTTGAGCTCCTCGTCGCTCACGCGCGGGTTGCCTATCATCCTCCCAAGCACGCGCACCTTCACCTTTAGCGAGTTCTTAGTGGTCGTGCTTAGCTTCCAAGGGAGCTTTTCCGGCAGGTTCTTTCGGAGCTCTTCGTATTCCTTGATTAGCTTCCTGGCCTCTTCCTCAAGCGCAAGGCGCTTTTCCGCCTCGGTGCCGGCCTTTGACTTAACGCCCAGCCCGCTCGTCAGGTAGCCGACGTATTTGCAGAAGTCCGGCATATTGGCGTCCTTCCACGTGAAGTTGGAGAGGTACTGGGCGAGGTAGAGTATCTCGCGGTCGAGCGGGTTGGCGCCGTGCCACCTAGGGATTTTTCCACACTTTATGTCGGCACAGGCCATATCGAGCGGTATGAGCACGGCTTTGACCGGCTCGACCTTCCCGGCGTTGTAAAGCTTCCACGCCATAGCCGTGAGCGCCATGAGCTCCCTAAGCTTCTTCAGGCAGTCGTAGGGGCTTCTGCTGTCCCTACACAACTTATCGTAGTCAGTCCTCAGAAGGATGAGCTTTCCGCCCGACAGGCACCACCCAAGCTTTTTGCGCTCTATGAACTCGCATATCTCGTCCGCCGAGACCTCCGCACCCATCTTGGCCAGCCTGCTCACCAGCCCCGGTAGCGTGTCCCAGATTGAGAAGACCGTTGGGCTCTTGTTTAGCTTCTCGTCAATTATCTTCATTAATTCCTCGCGCCAGTCAACCTCTTCCGGGCTCAGCCTCTCCAGAACTTCCTTTGTGAGCTCACGGGCGAGTGAGTGGACGCAGGGGACGTACTTACGCGGGTCTTTTCCACGACCAACCTCACAAACCCCGTCGAGCTCGATGGTCTCGCCGTTCACCCTTGCGCTCAACGTGATGTAGGCGCCGTGCAACTGCCCCAGCCTCATTGTCAGCTCGAAGTCGCCCACCGCCGTCTTGACGAGCCACGTTTTTTCAGCCTGCGTGTCGCTGTTCCATTCCTTGACTGCCTTCCAGTCCAACGGGGGCTTCCCGGTCTCGTGGAGCACTACCTCGTACACCCCGTCGTAAAGCGCCTTCCGAGCATTCTTCCATACCTCGTTCCAGGGCTCCTTGAGCTCCGGCGGGTTAAGGCGGACTTCGCCGAACTTCTTTGAGAGGCCGGGAACGTTCATAGTGCGCTCGATGATTTCGAGGGCGTCGGCGATGGCGTTATCAGTCAGCTTCCTTACCCACGCCTTCCGCTTCGGCGACCAGCGGAACCCGTGCGCCTTGAGCTCGCGCCTAACCTCTGCCGGCGGGGCGCTCGTAAAGACCACCCAGAGCCTATCGTCGGCGTGGT
>NZ_JAMOQU010000042.1 GCF_027063845.1 Thermococcus sp. | reverse complement strand
GGGTGGCTGAAGAGTATGAACCACTTGCCCTTCTCGGCGAAGTAGTCCGGGAGCTTTATCACTCCGTGGGTGGTCTTGACCTCAACCTCTGGGAACTTTTCTCCTATGACGACCATCTTTCATCACCTCTCCTTTTCCTGTGTCGTCTTCACTATAAACCTCATTGGTTCGAATATATAAGCTTTTCGGTTCGTTTTTGGGCAAAAACTTGGCGGATAAACAAAGGCCTTTTAAAGCCAGTGAGGAGAAGTCCAGACCCGCTTAAAAATAGTTGTCATTGTGTAAACTGACACAAATTTCCGTTGTCACAATTAGGGCCATCAAAAGATTCATTCGCCTTTAATCTTCCTAACCTCGACCCACGTTGAATGGTACGCCGAGCCGTTCCCGTAGTCCTCAACGGTCTCATCCGTCGTCAGGAAGTTGGCGTTCCAGCCGAGGAGCCTGACCCAGAATGCCTTGTAGAGCAGGACAACACCACTTGGAACGTCGTCGCTAAACTTTGCTACCGTCCTTATTTTTCCGCGGTCGTTGAAGACCTCGACCGTCTCGCCATCTTCAATGCATCTCTCCTCCGCGTCAACCGGATTGATGTAGAGGCTGGGGTCAACCATTCCGTATGTGTTGTGGTACTGGCTCGTTATTGTCATTCTATAAGTTGGCGTGAGCAGGCGGAGCGGGTACTTTCCTTCAAACTTCCTGTATTCAGGAAACGGACTCAGGCCCCTCTCAACGGCCCTCTGCGAGAAGAACTCGATTTTTCCGCTCGGAGTTTTCCACCTTCTCGGCTTTTCCGGAATTTTGACGAAACCCTTTGCCTTCAGCTCTTCCCAACTCAGCCCGTTGAGTTCAAGAACCTTTTGAATTACTTCCTCGTCGCTCTCGTAGAGGTAGGGATTCTCTATTCCAAGGGCCTTCGCGAGAAGCCTCGTCACCTCACTGTTGCTCCTGCCATACCGCCTCGTGACAGGCTCGTTCAAAGCTACGTAGCGGTGGTAGTAGGAATCCGCTATGTCAAGCCTCTCGAAGAAGGTGTTTGCCGGTAAAACGACGTCCGAGTAGAGGGCAGTGTCGGTGAGAAAGATGTCGTGCGTAACGACGAAGACGTCGCTCTCACTTAAGGCTTTTCTCAGCAGGGTCTGGTTCGGAAGGCTCGTGAGGGGGTTGGAGTTGTAGACGTAAAGGAACTTAATCTCGCCCCGTTCAATGTATTCCGCCAGCTTTATCTGGGGGATTCTCTTTGCCGGCTTCCTCCTCAGGAAGGCGCCTTCTGCGTAGGACTTGTCTATCGTTTTCATGTCGTAAATGAAGCCGAAGCTGTGGCCGACGAGGGCGGGGAGGATTGCTATCGCCCTGACAGCCTCCCCACCAGCAAGGGAGCGCTGGAAGCCGTATCCGATGTGGATTACTCCTCTCTTCTCTGCAAACTCGCGGGCAAAAGTTCCTATCTCTCCAACGCTCAAGCCTGTCTCTTTACTTACATAATCAAGCGATAATGTTTTTACATAATTCTTGAATTCATCAAAACCGTAAACGTTCCCGCGGACGAAGGCCCTATCGTAAAGTCCCTCCTCGATGATGACCTTCGCAACACCCAAAGCCAAAAGAACGTCCGTGTCTGGCCTCACCTGAAAGAACCTGTCGCTTCTCCGGGCCGTTTCTGTCCTGACGACGTCAACCGTCCAGATTTCAAGGCCGTGCCTTTTAGCGAGGGCGAAACCGTGAAGGTTCGTCCAGAAGGCGTTTATCCCCCAGTAGACGATTAGCCGTTGGTTTTTAAGCCCCTCCGGGTCGAGACCGACGGCGGTTCCGTAAACGTCCTTTAGCGCCTCCTGCCCGGCCCTGTCGCAGATTCCGTAGTCGAGCATGGCGGTGTTGAGGTAGTGGAAGAGCCTCAGCGGGAACGCGTAGTTCACAACTCCCCTATCACCTGCGTACTGATAAACGAGAACGCTCTCGCTCCCGTGCTTCTCTATGGTTTCCTTCAGCTTCTTCGCTACGAGGCTTATCGCCTCTTCCCAGCTCGCTTCTCTGAAGGAACCGCTTCCCCTCTCGCCCGTCCTGATGAGGGGCTTTTTCAGCCTGTCCTCCGAGTGGAACCACTTCGGAAGTAGAGCACCCTTGGGACAGAGAAAGCCGGCCGTTATCGGGTGCTCCGGATTGCCCCTAACCCTGAGCCTTCCGTCATTGAGCTCGCTCACCATTGAGCAGGTGTCGTAGCAGTCCCGCATGCAGACGGAGAAGGGCATAGAAATCACGGGGAAATCTTGACCTTGAAGGCAACGTCCCTCTCGACGAGGACCCTTCCTATCTCCTCGGGCAGAACCGCCATGTCCCAGGCCTTGAATGGGCCGTACTCCCTCAGGTCGGGCCCGAGAATCGCTGGAAGCTCGGCGGTGACGATGTAGGCCTCCCGCAGTGGTCTTTTAGTTGGGGTTTCAGCTTCACCAGGCTCAGGTTCGACCTCCAGAAGCTCTTCCCCGACATCTGGAAGCTCCTCGCGCTCGACGAAGGCCCTGAGAATCCTGAAAATCCTCCTCTCCTCGTCGGTCATCTCAGCTATCCTTCCCTCGACGGCGAGGTCAACAATCTTGTGGAGGCGGAGCTTGATTATCTCCTTCATCAGCTCCTCCGCTATCTTGAGCTGGGCTAAGTAAAGTCTCTCCTCGACGCTTTCGCCCCTCTCGCGGGAGCTCTCGGCGCTCAGCTTGAGGGCCTTGATTAGGCTGTCGAACTCCCTGTAAAAGTCGTCGTCTAACTCCGTCAGTTCGACGCTCGAAAGTTCCTGCTCAAGCAGTTCCCTGAGCTTGACGATGTCCATGCCACCACCTCAGAGAAAAGGAAAGGGGAATCACTCCTCGACGCGCGGGGCGAGGAGGAACACGAGCCTTCCTTCGTCCCTAATCATGTACTCCATCTGGAGGGGCATCTCATTGCCGAAGCGGAGGATTACCTCGTCGGCCTTGCCGATGCCCTTTATCATGTCGCTGAGGTAGCTGATTCCGTAGGCGCTCTTGGTTTCTTCCTCGACCTCGAGGTCAAGTAAACCTTCGTCCTCAAGGGTGAGCTTAATCTCGACCTCATTCGTTTCTCCCTCGGCCTTCATGACGAACTCGCTCTCGGTGGCGATGAACTTTATGGCGTCGCTGACGAGGGAGGCATCCTTAACGGCTTCCTTAAGAACCTCGCCGAGGACGACGACCTTAGCTGTGAACGGGAGCTCCGGAAGGTCGAGCTCAAGCTCCTCAACGTCTATGAGCGGAAGGCGGAACGTTCTCTTTGCCGTTCCCTCAAAGGTTATCTCAAGGAAGTTCTCGTCGCCCTTCCTGAGGATGAGAGTGTCCTTGGCCTTTCCGCGCTTGAGTATCTTCTTGAACTGGTCCATGTTGATTCCAACGGTTTCGGGCTCCTCGACCTCGTACTTGGAGAATATGCTCTCAGGGAGGTTGAGGTCTATGAGGACGACCCTGCTCGGGTCCATCGCGCGCATGCTTATGCCTTCCTCGGTGAACTTGAAGGCGGCCTCGTCTATCAGGTTGCTCGCTGTCGCGATAAGGTCGGCAAACTCCTTGGCACCGTCAAAAACGACCTCGAACGGCATCTTCATCCCTCCAGTATTTTAAGCATGAGCCTAACCCTTTCTTTTCCGCGGAATAAATAAGCTTTTCCGTTGTCGGTATCAGGAACTCTGCGGTAGGCTTCCTCAAGCTCCTTCAGGGCCTTCCTCGCGAGCCTTACGAGGGTTTCGCGCTCGAGCTCGTTCACTCGTAGGCCCTCCATACGTAGCCACACTTGGTGCACTTATAGAATATCGTGCTCGGCTCATCGCCGGCCCTCGTCTGCATCTCCCACCAGTAGGCCGTGTCGTTACCGCACTTGGGGCAGGTGACCTTGGTGGTCGGCAAAGTCTTGACATCCTGCTCAATGACGACTATCTCCTCGTCCGGCTTGTGCTCGACCTTCTGCGTTATTCTGGTTTTAGCCCTGTCCTTTTCCTCGTCAAAGGGCTCCTCGTAGCCACAGACACGACAGACCCAGACCTTTTTCTTCCGGTCAGGGAGCATGAGGTTACCGCACTTCGGACAGAACTTCATGAGCATCACCCCTTTAGCCGAGGGTTGGGTATGTGGATGGAGAATAAAAAGTTTTGCCAGAAGAGGCGGTAGGGGATAAATGAAACATCAGCCCTCGATGTAGAACTCGGCACTCACGGTGAGGGTCATTTGGTGAGTTGAAACTTTCTTCACTATCTTATAATGGCCAGATGAGAGCTTCAGCTGGGAGAGGCTGACCTTCTGGGTCCAGCTCTTCCCGGGTTCAAGCTGAACAACCGACTGAATGAACATGAGGTCAACGTTTACCTTGACCCACTCGCCGTTCTCCTCCCGGTAGAGCTCGAAGGGATAGCCAACGGTGACGGTCTCGTTGCCGTTGTTGGTGATTGTCATGAGCATCGTGTCCGTCGTCGAGTAGCGCTCCCTGTCAAGGGAAAGGGTAACAGGGGTGTTGTTATCATGTGAAGCTTCAGCAGAGCCGTTGTGGCCAAGGATTAGATAACCAGCAACCAGTCCGACGATTATTAGAACCGCAAGGACTGCCCTTTTCACGGACACCACCAAGATAAACTCACCACAAGAGCAATTAACGCTTTCGTTCGTTTCAAAGTGATTTGAAGGGGTTTGATTTTAGCCGTGATTTAAGCCCCTTATTCAAACCTCTGATTTTACGCGCACGGTTACGGTGCCTGGTGGGGGTGCGCGGTGAATGAAGGCCAGGCACCGCTGGAAACGCCTTGAGAAGGAAGCTTATAACTTTTTCTTCAAGAAAATCCGAGACCGTTGGAGAATCCTTGGAAGTAAACCAAGGTAAGAATGGAAAAACTGGAGGGAGCCCAATCACTCCCTAAGCGGGAGGCCGTGGTCGAAGGAGTAGTAGACCTTCTGGAACTCGGCGCGGAAGCCGTAGACATCGCGCCTGACCTTGGCCGGGTCCTCCTTGTCGATGAGGACGCGCTTGATGAAGTGAGCAATTTCCTTCATGTCGTCCTCGAACATTCCAACGCGGGTCATCTCCTGGACGCCTATGCGCAGACCGCTCGGCTCGTTGACCTTCTCAAGCGGGTCCCACGGCAGGAGGTTCTTGTTGAGGATTATGCCAGCTTCCTCAAGGAGCGGTGCCGCCCAGCCTCCAGCAGCGGGGTGGAGGTCGCTGACATCAACGATGACCTGGTGGCTTTCGGTGTAGCCCTTGTCCTCGCCGATAACCTTGAAGCCCTCCTCGGCGAGGGCCTCGGCCAAGGCCTTCGCGTTCTTAACTATCTGCTCCGCATACTTCTCACCGTACTCGAGCATCTCAGCCGCGGTGAGAGTCTTTCCGGCCATGTGGTGGAGGTGGTGGTTGCTAAGAACTCCAGGGAAGATGGCCCACTGAAGCTTGGCTATCTCCTCGGTCTCGCCGAAGCGCTTGTAGATTATGACACCGCCTTGAGGCCCTGGGAAGGTCTTGTGGGTGGAGGCGGTGATTATGTCGGCACCCTCGCGGAGCGGGTCCTGGAACTGCTTTCCGGCAATGAGTCCGAGGACGTGGGCGCCGTCGTACATGACGTAGGCTCCAACTTCCTTGGCAACGGGCGCGAGCTCCTTGACCGGGTGCGGGAACGGGAAGAGCGAGCCACCGAAGACGACTATCTTGGGCTCAAGCTCCCTGATGAGCTTCTCGGCCTTGTCAACGTCAATGTTGAACTCCTCGTTGTCGAAGGGCCAGGTGTGAACCTCAAGCCCGCGCATTCCAGCCGCTCCGAAGGGCATGTGGCTTATGTGGCCACCGTGGCTGGTGTGGAGAACTATCGCCTTGTCTCCGGGCTGGGTGAGGCCGAAGAAGACCGCCTGGTTGGCGTTGGTTCCGGAAATCGGCCTGAGGTCGGCAAAATCACTCTGGAAGAGCTTGGTGAAGAGCTCCACTCCAATCAGCTCGACCTCGTCAACGTACTTACAGCCCTGATAGTACCTCTGCTTCGGCCAGCCCTCGGCGTACTTGTGCATGAAACCGCTCGCGACGGCCCGGGTAACCGTCGGAGAAGTCACGTTTTCGCTCGCTATGAGGTTTATCGTGTGGGCCCTCCAGTGCTCGTGGTCCTCAATAAACCCCAAAACCTTGTCGCGGTATTCACGGTAGCTCATCGCGGACACCTCGGTTGTGCTTCGAACGACGGGGATATAAACCTTACCACACCTGTGCACACGTGCAGAGTTGTGCATTATCGGCTTCGAAGGATTCTTAAGCGACCGGGCAAATCATCCTCCATGGTAAACGGAAGAATAGAAGGGCTCAGCGACGACGGCCTTGGAGTTCTTCAAGCCGGGAGCAAAACCGTTTACGTCCCATTCGCTTACCCCGGCGATTGGGTTAGGGTCAAATCAACGAGAAGGCGCTTCGGCAGGTTGATTGCGAGGGACTTTGAGCTTCTGAAGCCTTCCTCCCTGAGGATTCTTCCGGGATGCAGGCACTTCGGGAAGTGCGGCGGCTGTCTCTGGCAGGGGCTGAAGTACAAGGCCCAGCTTGAACTCAAGGCTGAACTCTTCGAGCGAATCACCGGAATAAGGGCCGAAATTAAGGGCTCACCCAAAATCTGGGGCTTTCGCAACGTGAGCAACTTCATCGTGACGACCAACGACGCTGGCCTCAAGGAGTACGGAAACCCCCTTGGCGTTGTGAACCTTTCGGAGTGTCCCGTCTTCTCGAAGAAAACCCCTGAATACCTGCGCGCCCTCCGCGACTTTCTGGCGGAAACGGGGCTTGGGCCGTGGAGCCTGAAACGGAAAACCGGAGATGTTCACTACCTCCAGGTCAGGGAGGGCAAGTTCACTGGAGAGGCCATGGTAAACCTCATAGCTCATCGCAGGCCTTCCGAAGAAACGGCCGAAGCTTTTAGGGACTACTTCTCTTTCGCGGACTCACTCTACTGGAGCCTCAAAACCGATGACAGGGACGACCCGCGCGGAGAACCCCTGCACGTTGCGGGGAGCCAGTTCATAAGGGAGCGGATTGATGACGTGGTGTATCTCATACATCCCAACAGCTTTTTTCAGACCAACAGCTACGCCCTTAAGCTCCTCCTCAGGGCCATTGAGGACTTCGCCGACGGCGAAAGGGTTCTCGACCTATACTCGGGCGTCGGTACCTTCGGCGTTTACCTCGCCAAGAGGGGCTTTGCCGTTGAGGGAGTCGAGATTAACCCCTTTGCGGTCGAGATGGCCAAGGAAAACGCCGAGCTGAACGGAGTAAACGCCCAATTCCGCGTTGGGAGGGCTGAGGAGACCCCGATAGGTGATTACGATACCGTGATAGTTGGCCCACCGAGGAGGGGGCTGAAGGAAGCCGGGGAACTGCTGGTGAAAAGTGGGGCTGAAAGGATTGTTTACGTCTCCTGTAACCCAAAGGCGTTCAGGCTCGACTACGAGAACCACCTGAAAAAAGCTTACCGCGTGGAAGAAGCGGTTCTCGTGGACATGTTCTCGCACACGCCTCACGTCGAGGCGATTGTTGAACTCACCCGGAGACGTTAGGTTTTTAAATCCCCTTTTGTACTAACAACGGTGGGATTCTATGGTTTTTGGTGGGAGGAAAAAGTTAAAATTCATAAGCGGAATCCATCACGGGAGTCACCTTGACACCGTCTGCACCCCCCAGAGGGCGGGGTTGAATCTTATCGAGGATGCCGTTCTCGGAAAGTACCCGGCCAGGAGCGTTGAGTTCGAGAAGAAGAAGCTTCTCAGAAAGGAAAAGCTCTCCTATGAAGTTGTGGATGTTTCCCTAGTCCATGGTCTGGTCCTCAGAGTCGTAAAGCGCGACATGGAACCGGTCACAGCTTTTCCTGTTCTTGAGGGGATAACGGTTGAGTTCGAGGTTAAAGAAGTCCTCGAGTGGAAGAAGTGGCCCGAAGCTAACGTCTCGGGGGCGGTTTTAAACGAATACTCTCCCGCAGTTACCTTCTATGCAACCGACTACATCGAAAGGAAGAAAGCCTATCTAAACTCGGAGAAGCTCAACGTTAAGCTGGCCTTCTTTGTGTACAAGGGGACGGCGGAGGAACTCAAGAGGGAAACCACGAAACTGCCCGACGGTAAAGAGGTCGTCATTGACCTCAACGAGGCCGAGATACTTCTCCCAGCGGCGGTAAGCGTTCAGGGAGCTTTTATAGACGACTACGTCATGACCGCTCATGTCCTTGAGCTTGAGGAAGTTGAAACGCCCTGCGGGGCCGGCTACATGATGCTCCTCAGCAACGAGCCCCTCGGAAAGGTTAGAGCGTTCGCGCTGAAGGAGAACCTGAAGGGAGAAATTGAGAAGGGAACGAGCCTAAAACTTGTGGGCTGGCTTCAGGGCGGGCTTTGATTTTGCTTTTCAATCGAAGTCCCAGATAGTCCTTCCTTCGTAGAACAGCATCACGTAACCGCAGTTTTTGCATATCACAATCTTGACCTTATGGGCGGTGAAGCCCCACTTGCTGTCGAGCTTTCCCTCCTCAACCTGGAAGTCCGTTCCCCCACACAGCGGGCACTTAAGCCGTCTGCCCTCCATCGTGTTCACCACGGATGATGGGAAAGAAGAATATAAAAGTCTGTCGGAATCAAACCGCCCTCCAGAAGGGGTCCTCCTTGGCCTTGACCTTTGCGGTCATCTTGAGGGCCCTCAGGTCGCTCTCATCGAGCTCGTTCTTGAGCTGTTTGAGAAGTATTATGACGTCGTTCTTGGTGAGGTCAACGTAGAGTGTTTCGCCAGGGTGGATGTGCCTACCAACTATTGCTCCCTCAATCGCTATGGCAACAGCGTCCCCCTTCTTGGCCTCCTGAACGAAGTCGTTCTTGTTCTTGATGGACTTGATGACGCCGACTTTCTCGCCAGTTTCCTTGATGAGGGTTACCCCCGGCCTTATCCTGCCCTCAAGCACCTCGACACCTACTATTGCCGGCTTGCTCCTCCTGAATACGTAGCGCTCGTCCGGGTAGAGCCTTATGACTCCCGGGAAGGTGACGTTCTTGAGTAGCTCGCGCTTCTTCTTCTCCTCTTCCGCCTTGACCCAGGCCTCGTAGTCCTCTATGAGCTTGTAGATGATGTTCCCGACGAAAATCGGCACTCCCTTGGCCTTCGCGACCTCTTCTGCATCTTCGTTGACCTTGACGTTAAAGCCGAGGACGACGCCGTACTTCGGCTCCTCCTCGCGGACGCTCAAAGCTTCCATGACGTCGGTCTTGCTGATGTTTCCAACGTCGGCCTTCCTTATCGGAATGCCCTTCTCCTGGAGCTCCTTGCTCAGGGCCTCAAGGCTTCCGAGGGTGTCGGCCTTGACGATGACGCCTATTTTACCAGTGCTTATGACGACGCTCTGTATCTGGTTCAGGATTTCCTGCTTGGCTTTTTCGATTTCCTCCTCGCTCCTCGCGGCGATTACCGGTGAACCGGCCAGGGCCTCTTCGAGACCAGAGGCGGCTATCTTGACACCGGCAGCGGCCGTAACTTCATCAACCTGGTCGAAGCGGAAGCGCGGGTCGCGAATCTCGTCGAGGGGCTTCGGCTTGAGCAGGGCGCGGATTTTGGTGACGATGGCTTTGTCTTTTCCGCCGACCACGATTGTGTCATCCTTCCTCAGCGTTCCGTCGTAGATGATAACGTCTATCGTTGTTCCAAGGCCGAGCTCTTCCCTGACCTCGAGGATTGTTCCGCGCGCTGGCCCCTCGACCTCTATCTTGAGCTTCTGCTCGAGGTACTTCTGGCTGAGACCAGCAATGAGAACGAGAAGCTCGGGAATGCCTATGCCGTATTTGGCGGAGATTGGAACTATCGCCAGCTCTCTGGTAAAGTCCTGAACGCGGTCGAAACGGTTCGCCTGGAAGCCGAGCTCGTAGAACTTACCGATGAGCTCCCAGAGCTTGGTTTCGAGCTCCTGAACGGCCCTCTGGTCCTGCTTCTTGATGTTGACCAAAAACGGCTCGTCCTCCTCGACAACCCAGCCCTTTATCCTGTCTATCTTGTTGGCGGCAACTATGAAGGGTGTTCTGTAACGCCTCAGTATCTCAATGCTCTCTATCGTCTGGGGCTGAAAGCCCTCGTTGATGTCAACGACAAGAACGGCCAAATCAGCTAAGCTACCTCCTCTCGCGCGCAAACTCGTAAACGCCTCGTGGCCGGGCGTGTCTATGAAGAGCAGGCCGGGGAGCTTTATCTCGCCCTTCCAGAGCTTTATGAGCGGTCCGGCGAGCTGTTTGACGACGTCAATCGGAACCTCCGTCGCTCCGATGTGCTGGGTTATTCCGCCCGCTTCCTTGCCGGCGACGTTTGTTTTCCTTATCCGGTCAAGGAGCGTCGTGTTGTGGACGAGTATTCCATTGGCGACGAAGTTGTGGGTCTCGGTGGTGAGGTCGTAGACGTAGCCGTCGTAGTCGAACTCTTCTATCTCTTCAACGGGGATGAAAACGAAGTTCTCGACGAGGTTGCGGACATAGGCGACGTCGCTTGAATCGAACTCCCTGTTGCGCCAGACCTCAAGAAGCTCCTTTCCGAGTTCTGTGAGCTTTCCGTCCTTTATCAGGCCGTCCTTTTCGAGGGCGAGAAGATAGTTGTGGTCCCGGGACTTGCCCTCAAGCACCGCGAGCTTCCTTGCGAGCGATGGGGAGCCCCTCTCGATTGCATCGAGAATCCTCATCAGGGTCTCGTAGCTCGGCGCCTCGCTCGACTCGTACTTTGAGTAGAACGGAACGAAGGAGTTAAGTTCGGTTCTCGTGAACCCAAACAGGAGCCTGAGGCGCTTGAGCTCCTCGAATATTGGGTAAGTTTCACTCTTCTTGCTCTTTCCTATCACCTTTTCAAGGCGTTCGGCCTTCTCCTTCACAGTAAACCCGATGAACCGCCTGAACGCCTCAAGGTTCCTCCTGCCGGAAATCACGAGGGTTGTGTATTCCGAACGGTAGAGCTTTGAAACTATGCCAAACCTGAGAAGGACGAGTGAAAGTCCCTCAAGAAACTCCCTGGACGCGCTCGTCACTTCGATTCTGACGTCCTTGAGGCTTACGTGTCCGTCGGCATCGAAGTATCCCCTGAGGAACTCGGCAACGTATTCCCTCGGTGCGACGAAGAGAACGTTCGGAACCTTTATGCTCTTGGCCTTCTGCCTCTCTGGATAGTCGAAGAGAGCACGGATAAGCCTTATCAGGGCGTTCTTTCCCTTCCTGATTTCAATCTCCCACGAGGTTCTTCTCCTCACCCTGATGAGCTCGACCCCAAGGGCTTCCACTGCCTTGAGCCTTTCAAACACCTCAACGTCGTTGTTGGCTATCTTCTCCTGGCTCCCGTCGCCAAACATAACGCCGGCGAAGTAGAAGAGAGCCTTCCATTCATCGTCCGTCTTCGGGAGCCTGATGTAGTGGACTGGCTTGCCGGAGCGGTGAATTCTCGGTGTGAACGCTATTCTCTCAACTTTCTCCCAGAGACCTTCAAGGTCCTCGGCGCGGAAGACGTTGGAGCGGACTTTGTACTCCTTTTCTCCTTTGAACCTGTCCCTAATCTCGTTGAGAACGTCTTTCTCAAGCTTCACTATGAGCTCCGGAGTTGAGAGCTTTCTTCTCACAAAGCGCTCAAAGACCTCTTTACTCTCGTTGGCATGGATGAACCTCGGAACCGCGACGTAGTCGCCGGGCCTGAGCTGGTCCGCCCGTTTCCATCCCATAGTAGTGAGGAACGGATGTTCTGGAGTTACCGAAACGCTGTGCCAGTTCTTCAGTCTGACCCTCACCATCTTGCCCCTGTGCCTGAGGCGCCACACGTGGGTTCCCGTATGTAGAGAAACTCTTGCGTCTCCCCCTGCGGACGTTATCGGGAATGAAAGCTCTCTGATTTCCTTTTCATTGTCGCGCTCAACAACCCTCTTTCCCATCCTGAAGAGCTCTTCGAGCGTTATCCTTCCAAGGTCTGGGACGACGACTGTCTCGCTCGGGAGCAGGCACTTGCCGTGGTCAACGTGACCGAGAACCGCTATGATGGGCTGTCTAATCCTCTTTGCCATCTTCATCACCTGAGCATAACTCCGGCGTGGGTTTTTAAAGGGTTCGGGGCAATGATTAAAAACCCTAGTGGTAACCACCGACGGTGGTGGCATGATAGCGCTCGCACTCGGCCTGATTGTTGGCCTTGGGCTCGCGTTCCTGCTTGGAAAGGTGAAGGGCAGAAGCTACGAGCTGACGATGGCCCTCTACACTCCTCTGTTCGTCTACATAATCGCCGACGGCCTTTCAATGCAGGGGAGAGGAAACATATTCGTGAGCACGCCGCTCGGCGACTTTCAGCCAGGAGAACTTGCGGGAGTCCAAACGTTCCTTGCGCTCATTCTGGCTATTATCTACACTGGCTTCCGAGGAAAGAGAGCCCTCACCGTTGATGAGTTTCCGAGCGTCTCACTTTTGACGTGGATACTAATCGCCTTTGGAATTGGGTTGACCGCCAGTGAAAGCCAAGTACTGCTCATCTTGGGCCTTGCGCTTTATATCCTACTCGGGGCACTATCCCGGAGAAACCTCCCTCAGGTGGCTCAGGGCAACCCCATGTCAGGGAGAACTTGCCGACATCGCCGGTTCCCACGGTCTCTCGTGTCTAACTGATGAAGATGGTCTCACTATATATCGGGTTGAGAACACCCTGGTCGTCGGCGGAAGACTCCCACGGGAGTTTCCCCAGTGGAAGGACGTGGTGAAATGTATGACTGACCTTAGAACCGGCCGGACGCTCCGTGTCATATCTTACCTCGTCCCGCTGGCACTTCCTTTCATCGGGTTTTTAATGGGTCCGGGAGACATTACTGCGCTGGTTCTTGCGATGCTCGCGGTTTTGCTTTACTTTGGCCTGCTGGTAATCTCTGTCAGGGAGACGAGGTCGGCAATGGAACGGGAATGCGAGGAGGCCGTTGAGGAATACGCCAAGTTTGTCCGGGAGAGAAAGAGGGAAAAGAGGGAGTTCGTTATCGGTTAATCTTTCTTTTCTCATTTATCTCTCAAGGCAGTCCATCGTGTCGAGGTACTCCTTCCTTGCCCTCGCGTGGGTGTGGTAGAACCAGTCCGCCGCTTTGCAGTAGCTGTAGAGCTCCTCCGGCTTGAAGTAGAGGTTTATCTCCCTCTCGGCGCTCTCAGGGCTGTCTGAGGCGTGGATGACGTTGTAAATCGCATCGCCGACGTCGAGGCCGTAGTCGCCCCTTATGCTTCCAGGCTCAGCGTCCTTCGGGTCGGTGGCACCGGCCATCTTCCTGACGACGCTTATGGCGTAGCGCCCTTCAACTACCATCACGACGCTCGGGGCCTTGGTGATGTAGTCTATCAGAGCCTCGAAGAAGGGCTTGCCCTTGTGCTCCTCATAGTGCTTTTCAGCGAGCTCGCGGTCAATCCATATCATCTTCATTCCGACGATTTTAAGGCCCCTCTTCTCAAAACGGCTTATGATTTCGCCCATAAGACCCCTAACAACGGCGTCCGGCTTCAGAATAACGAGGGTTCTTTCGACCTTGCTCTCGGCCATCGGCAACACCGATTATAGAATGGGGCGCGCGGTTAATAGGTTTTTTGGAGTGGAAAGGGGATTGAAAAGAAAGAAATCACTTCCTCTTGGCCCTCTGAAGCCTGGCCTCCTGGAAGGCCTTGGTCCACTTGAGCTTCCTCGGGTTCCTGCCCATGAAGTAGTACTTCTCGCACTTGCTGGAGCAGAAGAAGAGCACTCTGCCGTCGTTCCTGACGAACATTTTTCCAGTTCCCGGCTCGAACTCCCTTCCGCAGTAGGAGCAGACGTTCCAGCGGGCCATTTTCAACGCCTCCTCCTGATTTCTCTCGCCTCACGCTCGGTCTCCCTGAGGATGACTATGTCGCCGACGCGAACGGGACCCTTAACGTTCCTCCTGATGACGCGACCCTTGTCGCGTCCCTCGAGGATTCTGACCTTGACCTGAGTAACGCCACCGGTGACGCCGGTTCTTCCAACGATTTCGATAACCTCGGCGGGGTAGCCTTCGTCGCTCATACCTCACACCTCGTAAAGACTCGCGGGATGAACCTTAAACCTTTCGTGATAAGGAAGGAAAAGGAGCTCACTTCATGAGCTCCCTAACCTTCGTGGCAATCTCCTCAACGAGCTCGCGGGCCTTTCCGGGCTCGATGATGGCGACGCTCGCGGCCGGAACCTCGATTCCAGCGGCGGCGCCGAGTTCCTTCTTGCTCGGAACGTAGATGTACGGAATCTCCTTCTCCTCACAGAGCGGCGGAAGGTGGGCAACTATCTCCTCGGGGTCAACGTCCTCGGCAATTATAACGAGCTTGGCCTGGCCCCTCTCGACGGCCTTGGTGGTCTCGTTGGTGCCCTTCCTTATCCTTCCGGTGTCGCGAGCAATCTCGACGGCCTCAAGGGCCTTCTCGGCAAGCTCCTGGGGAACCTCAAACTTCACGTAGCTCGGCTTCGCCATCTTTCATCCCTCCGAAACCTCATCGTTCATCCAGTTTTGCGAGGGGAGTTTGGACGAGAATTTAAAAGGGTTTCGCTATCTCACCTTCCTCAAAACGAACTCGCAGTGCTCTGCCCCCATCGCCTCGCACTTGGTCTCTTCTCCCTCCCAGCGCTCTCCCGTGAATTCTGTGAGGAACTGGGCAAGCGAGCCGGCGTAGTTGGGGTGGAACGGATAGGGATAACCTTTTCCGCTCGGGAACAGGTTTGTGCCCCTAATTATTATCACGGAATCCGAGAGCTCAACGAGCTCAAGTTTTCCGCCTCCACTGGCAATCGTGAACTTGAAAATATCTTCCAGGGCTTCTTCTATGCTAGTGTTATGCCTCTTCGAGTACTCGCCATAACCAATAAACTGCTTCTTGCCCCAAGTGTAGAGGAGTTCTTTCCCTTTTTCGGGTCCGAGGAAGTCGTAAACGGTTTCTATAAGGCTCCTCTCTGTTGATTCTTCGGTTATTTGAACTCTCACATCCTTGAGCCATATGGCCCCGTTCTCATCGGCCCTGAGCTGAGCCTTCAACCCCTCAAGGCTCTGGTAGTGCTCTTTCGTTGGACTGATACCATTCCGGGTTCTCACGTAGGCGAACTTTGGCTCAACGACACGAAGGGGCTGGAGGGAGCGTTTCACCTCCACTACTCCCTTAGAAACCTCAACAACGTAGTCAAAGGGAATTAATATTGCGGCTAGGTCTGATTTTTCGAACACATCAGAACAGACCGCGACAAAAGTCGTCTTTCCGAGGGACTTGACAGAATTAACGAGCCTCACAATGGCTTTTATGTAAATCTTCGGACTGGACTGAAGGGTGTACTGGGAGGTAACATCGTCTATGACCAGAATATCGTACTCGTCTCCCTGAAGGGCCCCCCTTATGATTGCTGTCGTTATGCCTAAATCCAGCGGGTTTGGAAGGACGTTCCGCCCTCCCTGAATGCCCTGGCCGTAGAGGTTCGAGTAGCCGTCCAGTATCGTCAGAGAGTTGTTGAGAAACGGCTCGTAGTCTATACCGTGATTTCTAAGCTCCTTGAGAAGCGTGGACGGCGGCTGTCTGAAGTCAACCACTAGAACCCGCTTGCCGGCTTTGAGAGCCTCAAGGACCGCCTGATGCATTAGGATGACGTTATCGTACTCTATTGAGCCTACGAAGGCAACGCTTGAGCCCTCCTCAACACCACCCCCCAGGATGTCGTCAAGCTGTCTCACTCCCAGCGATAGCATTTTATCACCTCTGGAGCCTCTGCAGGCCTTCTTATAACCTTTGCGTGTAGTACGATGCACATTAGAAAAGACGCGTAAAGGTTCAGAATAAACCCAAAAAGGAAGCAAACGGGACGATATCAGTAGCGGCCAAGCTCATCATCCCTGGGGTCAGAAAATAAAGAAACTCATCACGGCATCACGCGGTTAACCGTTCTCCCTATCGTATCCCCTGTAAATCTCAAGACTCCTCCTTGCCCTCGCCCTCGGGATGTGGTGGCCCATCAGGGCAACGATTTTATCGGCCTGGGCCTTCCCGTGATGGAGCATCTTCCTCTCGGTCTTGATCTTCTCAATCCTGAAGGTGTAGCCCCCGACTTCAACGACTTCTCCGACCGCAAACTCCTCTTCCCTCGGAACCTTGACGCGGAACGACTGCGTGATTCCTTTGGGCATATAGATGGAGACCTTGATAACCTTCGGATAGGTCAGGCTCTCGCCCCAGAGCGTCACTATCTCGCCGACCTTCGCCTTGTTCACCCTCTTTCCGCCTTCCAGCTCGATTCCGGTAATCCTTACCTCGTCCTCCTCGGTCTCGACGATGTCGCCGACTCTAATCTCCTCGCCTTCGGGAAGCTCCGCCTCGCTCTTAAAGCTCCTCTCGTGCTTGCTCACTATGAGCGGAACTCTGACCAGCTTTGGAAGCGTCACGTGCCAGACGTTGCCGCACTCGTTACAGCGAAGGGTAAGCTCCCTCCCGCGCTCCTTGATGACCTCAACGTCATCGCTACCGCACTCGGGACAGATGAAGTACTCCTCCATGTCTCTCACCAGAGGGGGAGAATGGCGGGGGGCTTATAAAGGTTCTTTAAATGGCCAACCAAACTTTACCAAATTCTGCAAAAATTGTAAAGTCGAGTTTACCAAAACCTAAGGAAGGAAGCAAGAACAGGCCAGCTCAAAGCTGGCTCCCTTCCTCCGGGTTCTTAATCTTCAACAGCGGGCAGACCTCCATGCACTCCCTGCAGTGAGTACAGCGGTTCCAGTCGACGACTATCTTCTTGCTCTTCTCGTCTATGCTCAAAGCTTCCTCCGGGCACTTGCCGACACAGACGCCACAGCCGACGCACTCGTAGGCCCTTTTGACGAGGTAGTAGGCGCTGACCGCTTCCATCTCATCCGGAGCTTTGGCCATCCTCGTCTCAGTGAAGAACTCGACCTCGCCGGCCCTTACGACGTCCCCTTCAACGCTCACCTCGCCGAGTATCGGCGCTACCTGCAGGAGGCGCTTCTTGTTGAGAACCGTGTTGAACTCCAGCTCGTAGCCTCCACCGGTCTCCTCAATTTTGACCTTAACCGGCTCCCACGAGCGCTCCTCAGGAATATCGACGCCGAGTTTTCCCGCTATGGCCTTCTCACCCTTGCTGAGCTTCTTCCAGCGCCAGAAGCCGTAGGTAATCCACTCCTCCGGAAGACCGAAGCGCTTCCTCCAGTGCTCCAGAGCTTTTCTCCACTTCTCCCAGAGCTCGGGCTTTTCCCTCTTGAGCCTCTCGAATTCAGCTAATGAAGCGCTTGGGCAGAGGAAACAGCCTATCCTGTCAAAGCCCCTCTCATAGAGCGGATTGTAGGGCAGTTTCCTGCTGAAGATGTAGAGCCAGACCTCTATAGCGCGCCAGTGGAATATCGGCGACGCACCTATCTCGTTTGGCACCCACTCGTTCCTCCACACGCGAGGTTGCTTAAAGCGTTTTATGCTCTCGTACTTCCTCTGGCCGACGAACATGAGGACTCCTTTCGGGTAGTTCTCCTTTATCGCCAGAGTTATCGGACCGAGCTTCGTGACCTTACAGCACCAGCGGTAGTCACGACCGGGCGGTGAGAAAACGTAGAGCGCCCTCCAGAAGGCGTCTCCTGCGTCCGCAACGACGAACTTTATACCCTTCGGCTCGAGCTCCTTCCTCAGCTTCTCCACGTACTCCACAGTCTCGGGAAACTCTATTCCCGTGTTGTTGAAGAACACAGTAAAATCGCTCCCGAACTCTTCCAGAGCCAGCCCGAGAACCGCTAAACTGTCCTTTCCGCCTGAGAAAGCTACGGCAACGGGAAGGTCCGAGTATTTGCTGGCAACCCTCCGCATGAACTCCCGACTTTTCATGACCTTCTCCTCGAGCGCTATCGAATTGGCTCTCAGAACGTCCTCCATCGTCGCCTTTCTTCCCTCGCGGTAGTTGACGCTTTTCTGTCTCTTGGGCTTGACCCCCGTTCCGCGCTCGCCCCTGATTAGAGCCTCGTAGTCCTTCTTCGCTATCCCGGTCGCGAAGACCTCGCCGTCCTCAGAGACGAGGATTACGTCGTCGTTGACCCTTATGCTCGGGTCAGCTTCCAAGACGCCAACTGCCAAAAGGTTAGCACCGTTCTTTATTGGCTCGACGGCGCCTTTATCGACTATAACCCACTTCCTCATCTTCTTTCCAAAGCGCTTCCAGAGCGCTATGGCGCCTTCAACCTTCAAACCGGCCCTCCAGCGGAGCTCAACCGGGTCGAACTTGACGTAGCCGAAGACGTAGCCGTCAACTATGATTTCGTAGGCCTCGTCCTCGCTCGGGAGCTTGTTGAGGAGGACGACCTTTCCGTCGAGGACTTCGCCGATGTCAACGCCAAAGTGCTCCGCGAAGACCGATTTTATGAACTCTAAGTCCTTCTCAAAGGCGAACCTCAAATCGCCGGGAGGAGTTATGTTCAGCCTGAAGACGCCCTCCTTTCCATGAACGGCACAGCTATCGCCTATGAGCGGGACGTTGCATTTCTCGCACCAGTTTATGTACGCCTTTCCGAGGAAGACTGGCCTTCCCATGCTCTCACCTGAGCCTGAGAGGGTGAGGGGGTTTATAAACCCGGTGGCGTCCTAAGTTTTATATCTTTGTAAAACTACGGACTGTGTGGGAAAATAAAGTTCTACACTTTCAATGAAGGAACATTCAAAGACTTATTAATCCCACGCTTTAACTGCCAAGATATTAACGCCAAATTGTGTCTATTAAGGATATTTTAGAACTAAAAATGTGACAGTAAGATTTAAGAAGGTCCATAATTACGAGGAATAGCAGACATGGAGGTGAGCACATAAAAAGGAGCATTGGGGTAGCGCTCGTGTTGCTGGTTCTCGCGAGCGCACTTGCGGTGTCAAATCCCGTTGGAGTACAGAGTGTTCAGGGAGATAAGCTTAGAATAGTACAGCTCGCTGCCCAGGGTAGTCTCTTCATGGGTGTCTTCAACCCGTCCCCGAGCGGAATGACCGACGTTTACACCCACCGCATCTGGCACTTCCTCAACGACCCCGCCGTTGTTACAGGTTCAGACGTTCAGTATCACAGCTACAGGTGCCAGCTTGTTGACGTTAAGTACAACGTTCAGGTTCCAAGCGGTGCCGTGGTTTGGAACGGAACCCAGAAGAAGTGGGTTTCACCCAATACCGGAAAAATAGCCAAGAGTGCCGTTACTTGTAAGTCGACCCTTCCGTGGGAGCTTTACAACGTTATGAGCGAGATTCAAGCCAGCATCTGAAGAAAAGCAGACTTCAACCGGTGAATCAGAGACCCCCAGGAGAGCAGACCAGCACTCCAACCTCAACCACTAAGGAGAAGGGCGGAATCTGCGGACCGGCCGCGATAGTTGGACTTGCCCTAGTACCGCTCCTCCTCGGAAGGAGGCGCTAAGTTTTCTTTTCATTCCCACCGCAACTTTTATAAAACTGCCCCGGCACCTTAGGAGCGAGGGCCCGTAGCCTAGCAGGATAGGGCGCCGGCCTTCTAAGCCGGAGGTCGCGGGTTCGAATCCCGCCGGGCCCGCCAGAACTCTTTTCGGTGGTGACTATGGAGCTCAAGGAATTCCAGAGTATGATTCGGGAGATTTACTTCCACAAGGACTCAAAGAGGGGAGTGGAGAAAACCTTCCTCTGGTTCGTTGAAGAAGTTGGAGAGCTGAGCGAGGCTATAAGGAAGAACGACCGCGAGGCTATGGAGGAGGAGTTCGCCGACGTCTTAGCTTGGCTCGCGAGCTTAGCCAATCTACTCGGCGTGGATTTGGAGGAGGCCGCGAAGAAAAAATATCCTGGCGTCTGCCCCTACTGCGGGAAAAAGCCGTGCGAATGCGAGGAGAAGTTCTGATTTTCATCCATAAACGTTCTTCCTCTTCCCAAATTTGATGACGAGAATGAGCAGTTTCTTCCGCTGAAGTTCGTAGATTACCCTGTACTCGCCCAGACGAACCC
Organism: Thermococcus sp.; assembly: GCF_027063845.1. GTDB lineage: Archaea > Methanobacteriota_B > Thermococci > Thermococcales > Thermococcaceae > Thermococcus. The sequence goes on along the minus strand of NZ_JAMOQU010000042.1, from coordinate 20,204 downwards.
TGAATGTGTTCTCCCTTCCCTTGAGCTTCTTAACGTCGAACTTTTCAGAAGGGATGGGGTTATATTTGAGTTCTTCAACGAGTTCTTCAAATTTCCGTTTTATGTGTTCGGAAGCGTTTTTAGTCTTTTTATGACGTTTCGGAGGAGGAGAACACTGTAAACCATCCAAAGCACCTCAAAGACCGAGCTCCTTCTTAGCCTCTTCCCAGGAAATCCCGTCTTCAAGAGTCTCTTTGGAGAGCCTCTCAAGCTCTTTGAGTTCCACCTCGCCAACTTCCTCTTCCTCGAGCTTCTTTGTTTTCAGATGTACCTCTTTGCTCATCTCCACCTCCCATGCTTCTATCGTCATGGGTGCTTAAACTTTCCCTTCCTTTCGACCGTCATCTGAACGAAAAGACTTTTATACTCTTCCGTGAACTATTCTATGCAGTAATCCGAGGTGATGTGCATGGAGCTTTTGGAGTTCGCGGTCGAAAAGGCCCTTGAGCTTGGCGCTTCCTACGCCGAAGCCCGCTACGAGGAGAAGAGCGGGACGCACTTGGCAATGAAGAACGGTTCTCCCGAGGGAATGGATATCGAGGCCGACAAGGGCATTGGAATAAGGGTTCTCGCCAATGGCGGAATGGGATTCGCGAGCACGAACGTTTTAACTCGGGAAAGCGTTGCCGAGGCCGTTAAGAGGGCCGTCAAGCTGGCGAAGGCGGCTTCACAGGTTAGGAACGAGCCGATTGAGTTCAGCGAGGAGGACTTCCACCGCGTTTCCTACAAGGTCAAGATGAAGAAGGACTTCAGGGACATTTCCCCTGAAGAGAAGCTCGAAATCCTCAGGAAAATCGAGGAGGAGGTTAAGGCAACTGGAATAAACGTGCCGATGCGCTATTTAATGTACTCCGACCAGCTCTGGAAGAAGGTCTTCGTCAACAGCGAAGGCGCTTATGTAAAGAGCAAAATCCCGCGCGTTTCCGTTGTCTACAACCTCGTCGTCTTCGAGAACGGTCAGATGGAGCAGGCGCCCTTCGTCCAGAGGGCATTCTCGGGCGGTTTCGAGCTAATCGAGAAGGACGAGCCCTGGAACTGGGCGGTGAGGGACGTCAAAGCCCTGAAGAGACTCATAACCGAGGGCAGGAAGCCACCCGAAGGCAGGGTTGACCTCGTCATAAGCCCCGAGGTCGCTGGCATAGCGGTTCACGAGAGCGTTGGACATCCGTACGAGTCCGACAGGATTTTTGGCAGGGAGGCGGCTCAGGCAGGAGAGAGCTTCGTCAAGCCCGACATGCTCGGCGAGAGAATCGGGAGCGAGGTCGTTACTGTCGTAGATGACCCGACGATTCCGAACAGCTGGGGCTTCTACCTCTACGATGACGAGGGCGTTAAGGCTCGCCCGAGGTACCTCATAAGGAACGGAATCATAAATGAGTTTCTGACCAACAGGGAGTACGCGGCAAAGCTCGGGGGGCGCTCGAACGCGGCCGCGAGGGCGATAAACTACAACCGCGAGCCGATAGTGAGGATGGCCAACACCTACCTCGCGCCAGGCGATTACTCCTTCGAGGAGCTGATTGAGGACATAAAGCTCGGCGTCTACATGGTGTCCTTCAACGAGTGGAACATAGACGACAGGCGCTACCAGCAGAGGTACATCGGCAGGGAGGCCTACCTCATCGAGAACGGCGAGATAAAGCACCCAGTCAGGAGGCCAATCCTTGAGATAACCACCAGAGCCCTTTGGAGCAGTGTTGACGCGGTCGGCAAGGACGTCGAGTTCTACCCAGGAACCTGTGGGAAGGGCGAACCCGGACAGGGCGTTCCCGTCTGGATGGGTGGAGCGCACGCGAGGCTTAGGGACATACCGCTGAGGAGGCCGTGAGGTGGTGGCGATGTTCGAGCTTAACGAATTCATCCTGAAGAAGGCCGAAGAGCTCGGCTTCGGCGACGTCGTCGTCCTGAGCTATGAAACCAACCGCAGACAAGTCCGCTTCGCCAACAACGAGATAACGGTCGCCAAGCACTGGCATGAGAGGAAGGTTGAACTCTTCGTCGAGAAGGAGAAAAGGATAGCGAGCACAACGGTAACCGAGCTGAGCGAGGAAAACGTCGAGCGGGTTTTGAAGACCCTCAAGAAGAACATCGAGAACCTCTCACCCAAGGAGGACTACTACGGAATAGCCCAAGGCCCGTTCAAATACAAAGACATCCCCGAGACCTTCGATAAGGCTATCGTCGAACTCGATGAGCCAAACGACTACGTGGAGACTGCCATAAACTCCGCCCTGAGTGAAGGTGCCAAGCGCGTAGCAGGGGTTCTCTACACCGACCACAACAGGCTTTACCTGACCACGAGCAACGGGGTTGAGGCCTTCGACGAGGGGACGGGGATAGAGATAAGCGTCAGGGCCTTCGTGGGCGACCTTGAGAGCGGACACGGCACCTGCTCCGCGAGGGTTCTGAAGAAGTTCGACCCCGAATTGGCCGGAAGGAAGGCTGGAGAGATTGCCCACATGGCTCGCAATCCTGTTCAGGGGCCCGAGGGAAGGTTCGACGTCATCTTCGACCCGCTCGCCTTCGCGAACCTGCTCAGCTACATGGGCTTCATGCTCTCAGCTTACGCGGCCGAGGCGGGCTTCTCGTTCCTGGCCGGAAAGCTGGGCCAGAAGGTCGCGAGCGAGTTGGTGACGCTCAAGGACGTTGGAAACCTGCCCAACGGCTATGGAAGCAGGAAGTTCGACGACGAGGGCGTTCCGACGAGGGAAACCACCGTCATAGAGAACGGGACATTCAAGACGTTCCTCCTCAACACGAGCCTCGCCAAAAAGTACGGAACCGAGACAACTGCCAACGCCGGCTTGATAATGCCGAGACCCTGGAACATCGTCCTTGAGCCAGGCGACTACTCCAAGTCCGAGCTCTTCGGCGAGGTTAAGCGGGGCATCTACATCACCAACGTTTGGTACACCAGATTCCAGAACTACGTGACAGGTGACTTCTCGACGATACCGCGCGACGGAATCTTCCTGATTGAGAGCGGCGAGTTCAAGCCGATAAGGAACATCCGCGTCAGCGACAACCTCGGGAGGATTTTGAGCAACGTAGTTGCTATAAGCAACGAGCCGTTCCAGGTGCACTGGTGGGAGGTTTCGAGGCCCGTCATCACGCCCTACGTTCTCGTGAAGGACGTGGGAATAACGAGGGCGACGAAGTGATTCTCTTTATCCTTTTTCTAGCCATACCTCAGATGCTCAATTTTTCCCTGGAGGAGCTTAAAGAAAGCCCCCATGGAGAGGAAAAACAGTGCAAACAATAACCTCGCCCTCGAAAGCCCAAGAAAGTCCGTTGCAAAGCCGTAAACGATATAGAAGGTGGACGTCGCGAGTGCCATGACCATGTTCCTGAGCGATATTACCGTTGCCCTCTTCTCGCTTGAGACCCTCCTCTGGAACTCCACCGAGAAGTTGAAGGTGAAAGCTGAGGCGAAGAGCGTCGCGGTTATTCCAAGGAGCACTATGAGGAAAGGGTTTGGATAGATGACCGAGAGAACCGTTGCAAGGGGCACTCCAACGGGCGCGGACTCGTGCAGGGCTCTCCCAACCCTTCCCCTGAGTGCCACACCGAGGTATTTCGGAAGGACCTTCACGAGCACCTCAACGACCCCAAGGATTCCGAGGGTTCCCATAATCGTCGTGCCGAGGTAAAGGGCCAGGACGTTTCCAAGATAGGGCTCGAAGAACTTCCTGAACTGGTTGAGTGCGAGGGTGACGGAGAGGAGGTAGGCGATAAGCCACGCTATTTCAGGTTTCCTCAGCTCGCGCCAGGCGCCGAGAACGTGGAGCGTGTAAGATGTCTCTGGCCGTGAGAAGCCCATCTCAGGTATGCCAAGGGCAACTGGAATCGTCAGGGCCTGAACGATGGCCGTGAGGAGTATCGCAACTTTAAAGCCCAAAAACTGAGCAATGAAGGCTCCAAGGATTGTTGTCGTGGAGCTCACGATGAGTGAAATTTTCTGAGCCGACCTCCAGATTTCCTTGAACTGGCCCTCCAGTCCCTCGGCCTTGAGGTTGTCAAACAACCACGCCTGAAAGCTTCCGCTCACGAAGGAAGCACCCAGCGTTCCGAGGAGCTCCGAGGCGAGGAGAACCCAGAGATTCCTGAGAAAGAGCAGTAGAAGCGTCGCGAGAGGTATTATCGAAAGCCCGATGAGAACGCTCGCCTTTCGGCTCACCTTGTCGCCGACGACACCCGTGGGAACCTCGAAAAGGAAGAAGCCCAGACCGCCGACGGCTGTTGCAAGGCCTATTTCACCGTAGCTCAGCCCGCAGGAGAGGTAGTAGATTACCGCTATGTTTCCGAGGAATCCCGCGTAGGTGAGGGAAAGGAGGAGCTTGAATCGTCTAATCCAGTCCATAACATCACCCAAACAGCCCCAGCGCGGGCAGAACCGTTATCGCCATGCTCAGGAGCCCACCGAGGATTAAAGCGGGAACCGTCTGCTTTTTCTCGATTCCGAGGAGGTAAGCCGCCAATGCCCCCGTCCACACACCAGTCCCTGGCAACGGAATGGCAACGAAGATTGTGAGACCGATGAAGCCCCACCTCTCCACGTAGGGGTGGGCCTTTCTCCGAGCGCGCTCGACGTAGTAGAGGTAGAGGTGGGCTACCTTTCGGAGGGGCGTTTTTTCGAGCCAGAGCATGATTCGGTCTATCAGCGGAAGGGCCAGCGGAAGAACCACCGAGAGTAGCAGGACGCCGAGGGAGGCGCTCAGAAGGGTCTCCCAGAGAGGATAGCCCCTCCCTATGCCATAGACTATCGCATAGCGCCCCTCGAAGGTTGGAATGAGGGATAGCAGGAAGACCTCGATGAAGCCGTTCATGCCTCAACGACCTCCAGGTTGAGTTTTTTGAGTATTCTCCCCATGATGGGAAGCCAGAGTTTTTCCGTGGAGCGGAGCAGTAGATAAAGCCACGGAGCAAAGAGAAGGCTGAAAAGGACGTCGCTGAGCCAGTGGTAGTGGAGGAAAAGCCTCGTGAGGGCTACTCCAATGGCGTAGGCCCACGCGAGCGGGGCAAGTTTCTTCCAGCGGTCTGAAACGTAGCTCGCTATTACTGCCGCCCTGAAGGTGTGGCCCGAGGGGAACGCCCCCGAGCTCAGAAAACCAGCCCCTGGGAGCGGTCTCGGTCTTGGCTCGGCGAGGAGGGCCTTCAGCGCACCGACCGCGACGAGGCCGAGGGAGAGAGCGATGAGAAAAGCAAGAGTCTTTGAAGATACGCCACCCAGCTTCTTCAGCTCGGAGAGAACTACAATGATGGCAAAAAGGGCTAAGAACGCGTTTCCCCCCAGGGCCGTTAGCAGGTTCATCCAGGGAGTGTCTATTAGGGGAAGGGCCGAGTTAAGGGCCTCGTTTATACCTTTAAACCCGCCTGCAAGCTGAAGGGCTAAGGCGAGGAGCAGTCCCAGGGAGAGGAGTTGGAAGGGGCTCTTCTTCATGGCAGAGTGAAGAGAAAGAGGAACCTAAAAAGCTTTTCTAAATCAGCCCCTCGTTGTAGAGGCCGTGGTAGACCTTTAACAGTGCCTGCTGGACTTTCTTCGGTCCGAAGGTTCTCACCGCCTTCCCGAGCCCCTCGTTGTAAATCCTACGCATTATGAAGTCAGTTTCGCGGTTGAAGTTGAGCCTATCCTGGTTTTCGAGGTAGAGACGCGCTATCTCCTCGGGCTCGCGGTAGTTGAGTCCCTTGAGCCACTTGAGGGGAATTCCATCTTTAAAACGCTTGACCACTTCAAAGCCTATTACCGTGACCTCGTCGTCCCCGTAGAGCTCGCCGTAGATTTTGTTCAGCTCGCGGAGGAGCTCCTTAACGTCCGAGAAGCCGTCGAGCTTTGCATCTTCGTTGGTGAGTTCCCTAACCTTCTTCCGCTCGACCTTCGTGATTCTGACCTTCGCTATTGCCGTGTCGCTCGGCGTTACCACGAGGTAAACCTCGCTCCCGGGCTTCGCCTCGTAACTCCCGTAGCGTATAGTCGTGACCTTGTCTCCCCTTAGGATTCTCGACTTGTAGGCGGAGTCAATCAGCATGAACTTCCGAATCTGAACGCTCTTTTTCCTCATTGTTTAGTCCCCTCACAATCTTCGGAACCTCTTCAAGGCTCTCAATCGTGAAGTCGGCGTAGTCAAGGTAGTCGAGCTCTTTGTTGGCATATTTTCCATAGCGGAACCAGACGGTCCTCATTCCCACCTGTTTGGCCCCGTAGATGTCGGAATAGAGCCTGTCGCCGACCATTATGGCATCTTCCGGTTTAACACCGAGCTTCTTGAGGGCCCGCTTAAAAATCTTCGGATGGGGCTTCTTGACGCCGAGGTAATCGGAGATGAAGACATCATCGAAGAACTCGTCCAGCTCGAGGCGGAGTATCTTCTCCCACTGCTTTATCGGGTCGCCGTCGGTGATTATCGCAAGGATGTAACCGTCCTTTTTGAGCTCGAGGAGAACCTTCCTGGCACCGCGGACGCTCTTCAGGTAGGCGAACTTCGTGTTGTGGTAGGCTATAACGCCCGAGGCTACCCACTTGGGGTTGTTTGGAAGTTCCAAACGCCTCAGCAGATAGTCAAAGTGCCTGTTGAAGTTGCTACCGTACTCCGCTATCAGCTCAAGAAGCTCGTTATAGGCGGTCTCGAAGTCAACGGGAAGACCGTGGCGTATCATATTCTCTATCGCGTTCCGTCTCGCCATCTCAGCCAAGCGGGTGGTGTCAACAATCGTGTCGTCAAGGTCAAACAGGACGGCCCTAATCATACCCCGACCCCTTAGTTTATTCTCGGCGGACTATTTAACGTTGCCGATATCGAGAAAGAGGCCTCTCTTCCCTTTGGTCTGTTTTTTCGCCTCTCTCATAGCCCTGAAGTACTCATCCTCCCGTCTCAGCTCCTCAAGGAGCCCCTCCAGCGTCCATTTGAGGTTCGTCTCGGTCGTCGTCGCGAAGATTACCCTTCCTTCAGCCAGCTTCCTGACCTCGCCTATAACCCTCTTGATGCCCTCGTTGTCGAGGCCGTGCATTATGACGAACCTTCCACCGGCCCAGTCAAGGTTCCCGCCCTCCGTTGTCCTCTCGAGTATCTCCGCCAGGGTGAGCTTTCTGAAGTGCTCGGGAACCGGCAGAACCGGGTAACCGAGCTCTGTAATCCTCTCGATTTCATCCCTCGTAAAACCAACCAGGAGCAACTTCATTTCAACCCCCTCACGAGCTCAACGAGCTTTGGAAGCACTTCGCCCGCCTTTCCGCGCAGGAAAACGTCCGCAATTGGCGTTATTCCGCTCCTCTCAACGTTCACCTCTATGACCCTGCCGCCGTGCTCCTTGACGATGTAAGGTATGTACGCGGCGGGATACACTACCCCGCTCGTCCCGACGACGATTACCGCGTCGGCCTTCTCCGCCAGCCGAAAGGCCTCTTCCAAAGCATCCCTCGGCAGGGCCTCCCCGAACCAGACCACGTCGGGTCTGAGGAGAGAACCACAGCGGGGGCACCTCGGGAGGTCCCTTGAGTTCACGAACTCATAAACCCGACCGCTTTCCTTCAGGTTCTCCCTGTAAGGGCAAGAGGTACAGCGAACCCGGAAGATGTTTCCGTGGAGCTCTATCAGGTTTCTTGTCCCCGCCTCGCGGTGCAGGTCGTCAACGTTCTGGGTTATCACCGCCTTTAGGAGTCCCATCCGTTCAAGCTCCGCCAGAGCATAATGAGCTGGATTCGGCTTCGCATCCAGAATCTTGCGCATCCTCCACCTGTAGAACTCCCAGACGAGGTAGGGGTCCCGCTTGAAAGCCTCGGGTGTTGCGAGTTCTTCCGGCCGATAGCGCTTCCAGAGGCCGTTGAAGCCCCTGAACGTTGGAACACCGCTCTCAGCGCTGATTCCTGCGCCGGTGAAGGCTATCGCAAAGCGCGACCTTGCCAGGATTTTAGCGGCGTGGCTCAGCATGGTGGTATCTCGACCGGAAACTTAAAAATTCTATCCAACCCCCCGGGCGGTCGAAGGATATTAGAAACCTCTTTCAACCTTCCGAGCGAGGGTTTAAATTGTGTTCATTGGGACATTGAGCGGAGGTGAGAGAATGCCCGTTTCGGAAGGCGTTGAGAGAAAAAAAGTTACCACCTCACATGGTCGCTATTACTCGGCCCGTATAGCGGCGCAGAGGAGGAAAAAGCTCATCCTGATTCAGAACCTCAGGAAGAGGAAGTGCGTCAGGGGTCTTAGGATAAGCACGATTCGCGTTGAGAAGAAGCGCATAACCAGGGGAGAGGCACTGGCCATCCTCGTGGGGACACAGATAGGTGCGGGAGTTCTCGGCCTGCCCTACGCCGCCAGCAAAGTCGGCCTCATACCGGCACTGGCAGTGCTCATCGGCGTGATGTTCCTGATGCTCTGGACAGGCCTCATCGTTCTCAAGTTCTCCGCCGGAATGGGCGGGGCGCAGATGAGCACCGTAGCCCAGCGCGTCCTCGGAAAGGCCGGTGGCTGGCTGATGTACGTCAGCATCTTCATCATGAGCTTTGGGGCTATCTTAGCTTACATAGCGGGAATGGGAAGCGTCTTCGCGAGCCTCTTTGGGATAAGCGAAACCGCGGGAGCTTTCATATTCTGGGTTTTGGCCTCGCTCGTCGTCTATCACGGCCTCGAAGCCAGTGGAAAGACCGAGCTGGCCATGAGCTACGTAATGCTCGCCCTCTTCATAGCAGTCACCCTCATGCTTGTTCCCCACGCGAAGCTGAGCAACGGCCTCTACACAGACCTCTCGGGAATCCTCAGCATAACCGGTGTGGCAATCTTCGCCCTCGGTTGCCACACGGTGATTCCGGACGTCTACAAGGGCCTCGGAAGCTACGAGGAGACCAAGAAGGTCCTCGTCTGGGCGTTCATCATCCCAACGGCCATCTACGCGATATTCATGGTCGCCTTCCTCCTTGCCTTCGGCAGGGAAACGCCCCAGATAGCCACGCAGGGCCTTGAGCTCCTCTACGGCCACCTTGGAAGAATCGTCGGCAATCTCATCCCGCTCCTGGCAATAACCACGAGCTACATCGGAATTGCCCTCGCACAGCAGAGCAACAACGAGGAGTTCGTCAGGCTTAAGAGGCCGATAGCGTGGGGCCTGACGGTAATTCCTCCTGCCATTGTGTACTTCGCCGGAGTCAAGAACTTCGCTGACGTCTTAGCTTTTGCGGGAGACACCGGAGACATGATGGCCTTCATAGTCCTGCCGATACTCATCTGGCTCGTTGACAAGCTGAGAAAACGCTAAAAGCGTCCCCCCTTTTCTTTATCCGGTGGTAGTCATGCCGAAGGTCTTCATCACGCGCGCCATTCCCGAGAACGGCATAGAGCTTTTGAGGGAGCACTTTGAGGTCGAGGTCTGGCCGGAGGAGAGAGAAATTCCCCGAGATGTTCTCCTCGAGAAGGTTCGCGACGCTGATGCCCTCGTCACGATGCTCAGCGAGAGGATTGATAAAGAGGTCTTCGACAATGCCCCGAAGCTCAGAATCGTCGCGAACTACGCCGTCGGCTACGACAACATAGACGTCGAAGAGGCAACGCGGAGGGGAATCTACGTAACGAACACTCCCGATGTCCTCACCGACGCGACGGCGGACTTCGCTTGGACGCTTTTGCTTGCAACGGCGAGGAGGCTAATCGAGGCCGATAACTTCACGCGCTCCGGCGAGTGGAAGAGAAAAGGTATTGCCTGGCACCCGCGCTGGTTTTTGGGCTACGACGTCTACGGGAAAACCATCGGAATCATAGGCTTCGGCAGAATAGGACAGGCGGTGGCGAAACGTGCCAGAGGATTTGGCATGAGAATTCTCTACTACTCCCGCACGAGGAAGCCAGAGGCGGAGAAAGAGCTCAACGCAGAGTTCAAACCCCTCGACGAGCTCCTGAGCGAGAGCGACTTCGTGGTTCTGGCAGTTCCCCTAACGAAGGAAACCTACCACATGATAGGCGAGCGGGAGCTCAAGCTGATGAAGGAAACGTCAATTCTCGTGAACATAGCGCGCGGAAAGGTCGTTGACACGGAAGCGCTGGTAAAGGCCCTGAAGGAGGGCCGAATTGCCGGAGCCGGCCTCGACGTCTACGAGGAGGAGCCGTACTACAACGAAGAGCTTTTCGGCCTGAAGAACGTGGTTTTAGCTCCTCACATCGGTAGCGCTACCTTTGGGGCCAGAGAGGGCATGGCCGAGCTCGTGGCGAGGAATCTAATAACCTTCAAGAACGGCCAAATCCCGCCAACGCTGGTTAACAGGGACGTTGTGAAGGTCAGGAAGCCGGGGTTCGAGGAACGTTAGAACGAAAAATCCCTCAGGTCCCAGATAAACCAGCCCTCTCTCCCCAGCTCCTCTTTCCCCTCAACGTCCTTTGCCACCAGCCCGTAGCTCTTCTCCCATCCCTCAAGCCTAACGAGTTTGGCTTTCCTCGCCAGGTCCTTCAGAATTCCCCTCGCTTCCCTCTCGCTCAAATCCTTCCATTTAACCTTAACGAAGAGCGCTCGTTTTTCCCTCTCGTTCAAAGCGACCAAATCAATCTCCTCACCCTTACGCCACCATCTACCGATTTTCGTGAAGCGGAACGGAAGCTTCCCTACTCTGTTCAGCTCGATTAGGAACTCCCTCGCAATCTCCTCGAAAACGAAGCCGAGGTACTCGTTGAAGTTCCGCTTAATGTCGTCAACAACGTCAATCCCCATCTCGATTTCGCTCCTCCGAGGGTAGACGAAGCGGAACCAGAAGCTGAAGAGATTGTCCGCTATGCGGTAGCGCCCCCTCTTTCCGCCGGTAATCGGCAGTTCCTCGGTAACGTAGCCCATCTCCTGGAGGACGAGCAGGTACTTGCCGAGCGAGTTCTTCTCTATCCTCGCCTTATCAGCTATCTCTCCGAAGCGGGTGTAGCCGAGCGCTATCGCCCTGAGGATTGAGAAGTAGCGCGAGACGTCGCGGAGCTCCTCCTTGAGGAGGTACTTCGGTTCGTCGTAGTACTTGGCGCCCTTCGAGAGGAGCAGAAATCTGAGGTTGTCCCAGAAGTCAAGGTTTGGATTGTAATCAGCCCAGTACTGTGGAACGCCACCGAAAACCGAGTAAACGTAAACCGCCTCCTCCGTGCTCAGCGGGTGGAACTCCCTGACCTTAAAAAAGTTCATCTCCTCGACCTTCCACGCCCCGGTTCTCCGCCCGTATATCGGCGATTTGGCTGAAAGAACGCCCTCCATGAAGGAGACCAGCGAGCCGCAGAGAACGAGCATTATCTTCGTTTTCGAAAGGTGTAAATCCCAGTACTTCTGAAGGACGCTGAGGAATTCCCTGTGGGCCTTGGCCACGTACTGAACCTCGTCTATCACCACAAGGAGCCTCTCCCCGCTTTTTCCCGCGAGGTAAGTGAAAAACGCTTTCCAGCTCTGGAGCGGGTTCTCCCGCAGGAACGGGTCGTTGAAGTATTCCGCCAACCTCTCCGAGAAATCCTCTAAGATGGTCTTGCTCTCCTCCGCGAGGAGATAAATTCCCCCGACCTCCGAGAGGAACCTTTGAAGGAGGTACGTCTTACCTATCCTCCTCCGGCCGTAGAGAATTATCAGCTCCGGCTTCCCCGAGGCGTACCTCGACCTCAGGAACTCGAGCTCGCTCTCGCGGTCAATGAACTTACTCGTGAGTATCATACTCGTGAGTACGCTTTATGGCTTATAAAGTTTTTTGAAGTTTAGAGTTTTTAGTTTCGGGGGCGATGATGACGACACCCTCGGCTGACGGTGATGAGCTGGACCCGTGCCTGAGCCTATCGAATAACAGAGAGCTCATCAACGTCATCGAAGTCGTTGTCAAAGGTTGCTATTTTCTTTATCCCATTTAGAAGGCAGGTGGCAACAATCTGGGCATCTCTCGGCATCAAACCGTATTTGACGGCATAGCTTTGGACAAGCCCCGGGCTCGTTGCGTCCTCAACGAGTTCAACGTCGTATTGAAAAATCAATGCAAGTACCGATGTAAAAGCCTCGTCTATCAATGTCCGGCCTTCACGCGTCTTCAGGTATCTTTTTGCATCGTATCTGTTGCGAATTCCAGCTTTTTCCGAGAGCAACTTTCTCAAAACGACGTACGTTGCTTCTTCCACCGTTGAAAAGGACGTGGCCAGCATTCCTCGGTTTTTCTCAAGAACTTGGAACGCCCGCTCCGTTAGGGAAGTCTCAAAGAGGTAGTTGTAAAACACGTTGGAATCAACGTAAATCACCGGCCTACCTCCCCGGCGTACTCCTCAAGCTCCTCGGCGCTTGCCCTTCCAAGCATTCCGGGACGGACTTTCTTTTTCATGGCCTTTGCGAGAAACTCTGCATCAGCTTCAAGGAATTTTTTGAGCCGTTCAATGTTAACTCCCGCCGGAACCTTTATCGTTATCTCCTCCATGCTCCCACCTAAGGAGAATTCGATGGAGTTGTATAAATCCCTATCGAAGGTTCACCCTTTCCCTATAATTGCCTTGAACCTCTTCGCGTCTTGGCACATCTCGGTGTTGTTGAAGAAGACGAAGCTCTCATTTCTGTTCCAGCCGAGGACGCGCTCCCTGATTTTCTGCAGTTCCTCATCGCTGTAGGAGTGCCGGTAAATTATCCGCCCATTCTCGTAGCGCCCGTGGAGCCAGTAATAGTTCGTCTCGCCCCTGTGGAGTGGAATCCTCACGAGCGGGTCGGTCACGTCTATGACGTCAAAGGCTCTAACGAAGCGCTTAACGCCCTTCTCGCTCCAGCCCCTCAGCTCAACGGCTATCTCGAAGTTTCCCCTGTCAATCATCTCGAAGAATCTTTCCGCGTTGGCGAAGCTCTCCTCGTTCTCCTTGAAGCTCTTCGGCAACTGAATGAGAATGAAGCGCGCGCCGAGAAGTTCAGCCTCCTTCAGCGTCAGGCGCCAGAAGTGAAGGACGTCGCTGTTTGGCCTCAAAAGGCCGACGTTTTTGCTCGGTCTAACGTTGCTCCTCCGCCACGTTGGGCTGTTCGGCGGGTGCGTTACGCCCTGAAAGGCCTTCATCGCGAAGATGAAGCCCTCGGGAGCTTCCTTCCTCCAGCGCTCAAGGGTTTTCTCCTGGAGGATTCGGTAAAAGGTCTGCTGAACCTCAACGGCATCGAAGTCCCGGAAATATTTCGACCTTCCCTCGCAGAAGCCACAGGTTCCGACTCTAATCATCTCCATCACTCCAGCGGTTCCCTTCCGTAGCGCAGGAAGTTCAGGTAAGCCTCGTCCTCGCCAACTATCGCGCTCAGGATTGCGTCGACGTACGCGTCGAACTCCCTCTTCTTGATTACGACCGAGTGGTGCGCGTACTCGAGCGGAATCACGTACTCATCTTCGGCCACCGAGAGGATTTTCGCGAGGGTATCCTCGAAGTCCTGCTTCTCCGGAACCTCGAGAAGGTATATGAGTCCTCCATCGGCAAACCGGACGTAGGCCGGCCGTATCCTCGCGCCCTCTATCTTCCTTCCGTCGAGGACGAGAATCTCGCGAAGGTTCTCGAAAAAGCCGTGCTCCATGAGGTCGAGGATTAGCCCGGCGAGGGCCTCCTTCTTGCCGACCTTCGACGAGAAGCGCAGGTAACCGCTCTTATCGGTCAGCGAGGCCACGACCGGTGTGTCCACCATTATCGGGACCCTCTTCAGCTTCTCCCTCTCTGCAACAGTCCCTATGACGTCCGAGCGGTAGAAGGTCTTCGCTATCGAGGCTATATCGTTTTCCAAAAGCCTATCGAGGGCGTGGAGGTACTCGAGGTACTCGAAGAGGACTATGAGGTTCTCAGCATCAACCACCCACCAGATTTTCCCGCGAATGCTCCGTGAGCCCTTCTCCTCCAGTATCTTGAAGATTGACGTCCCTCCCCTCCCGCGCGCGAGTAGAGATGGACCCGAGATGACGCCCTTTTTGAGCTCCCGCTTCCACTCCTTCCACTTGAGATTGAGGGCATCAAGGAAGTCCATCGAGGCCTCCAAAAGCGTCCTCCCGTGCCTTTCGTAGAGCTGGTTCGTAGTTGAGTTGGCGTAGCTCGGCGGTCTTATGAGGGCCCCGCTTATCGTGCCGTCCATGAGCACGAGGTCTGACATTTCCCCGACGAGAGCGCCCATTCTCTTCTCCAGTGTGTCCATATGAACCCTTATTCTATCATCGGCGTTGCTGTAGGGGAAGAGCGCCCCGATGTCGTTCCAGTAGTAGAGGTCGTCGCCGACCGCTGATGCGGAGACGGCGTAGATTATCGCCCCGCTGAGCCTCCTGGCCATCCTGCTCCCGTCAACGGCGTAAACCCTCGCCTTCTTCGGCTCTGGAAGGTCTTCCCAGCGGTAGTGCTTCCTCACGAGGGGGACGAGCTTTCCGAGCTCCTTCCTGCTCTCCCTGAGGAAGTGCCTGATTTCCTCGAGGTGCCTGTCGTCAATACGCTCCAAGGCTCTCCACCTCCACCCTCGCTTCACCGGCGTTGGTAACCCTTATCACGTAATCGGCCGCGTCCTTCAGTTCTTCGTCGTGCGAGACGATGATTACCTGAGGTATTTTTCTCAGCTGGCTTGATATAATCTCCACGAGCTTCTTCCTCCTCTCCTCGTCGAGGAAGGGCGTTGGCTCGTCCAGGATAAGCAGTTCAAGGTTGCCCACCTTGTAGAGCGAGAGGGCAAGGCGGAAGGCCAAACCAAGCGCTATCCTCTCCCCACCGCTGAGGAAGTCTATTCCAACTTCGTTGCCCGCGTAGAGGATTTTAAGCTCAATCCGCTCCTTACCATAGCGCTTCTCGCGCCTCAGCTTTATCCCCTGATACTTGCCCTCGGTCATCTCCGAGAACAGCTCTCCGGCCAGCTTCTGCACCTCTTCAAGCCCCCTGAGTTCCTCCTCCGCCTTCAGCCGGGCTATCTTTTCCCTGAAGGCCGTCAGGTCTGCCAGCGCCTTCTCGACGAGCTCGAGCTCCCTCTCGGCCTTTTCAATCTCCCCGAGGTTCGCCTTCAGCTCGTCTATCAAGCGAGCTATCTCGTCCCTCAGGCTCTCCGCTCCCTCAAGCTCGGCCCTCGCCCTCTCAAGGGCTCTCGACTTCTCAAGGTATTCCCTCTCGGCCCTCTCAAAGTCCTCCTCCGAGAATTCCTTCCTGGCTTCCTCCAGCTCTTTTCTCGCCTTTTCGAGCTCGGCCTTTAAGCGCGCTATGTTCGCCCTTGACTCATCGGCCTTCCTCCGCTCGATGTCGAGCTTCTTCTCGAGGGCCTCAATCCTCCTCGGAACGTCCTTCAGCGAGAGGAACTCGCGATAGGGCTTCTCAAGCTCCCCAATCCTCTCCTTGACCTCATCAAAGGAGCCGAATCCCCTCTCGGAGAGCCTCTTTAGAATGTCGGCCTTTTTCTCCTCAAGGGCGTGGAGTTCCTTCTCTACAGCCCTCTTTTCCTTCTCAAGGCCCTCAAGCTCCTCAAGCCTTTCCCTTACGCTCCGGATTTCCTTCTTGAGGCCGATGAGCATCTCCTTCGTTTCCTCGAAGAGCTTCGCGTCCCTCTCAAGCTCCTCAACGCCGAGCTCCTCAAGCTTCTCCTCCGCCTCTCTGAGCAAATCGGCAGTCTTCTTGAGGCGAATCAGCTTCGGCTCCCTCGCGAGGAGCTTCCTTAGCTCGACCTCGCGCTTCCTCAGCTCCTCAAGCTTCTCCCCGAAGGTTTTAACTTCACTCTCAATCCTCGAAATCTCGGCCCTGTACTCGGCCAGGATTTCGCCTTCCTCGTGCTCGTCTATGGGTCTTCTGCAGAGGGGGCAGATTTTGGCCCCTTCCAGTCTCTCCATGTTGGCAATAAGCTCCGCCTTTTTCCCCCTCAGCGAGGCTATTCTCTCCCTGACCTTTGAAATCTCCTCCTGGAGTTTTTCAAGCTCCTCCTTGGCTTTCTCGATTTCTTTGAGTTCCTTTTCAAGCTTCTCGACGGTGTAGCCGGCCCTCTCAAGCTCCTTCCTGTGCTTCTCGGCCTCGCCGAGGATTGACAGGGCGCGCTGGTAGAGCTTGTGCCTCTCCTTGAGCCTCTCGTATTCCCTCCTTGTCTCCTCCTCGCTCCTTTTCAGCTCCCCAAGTTTCCTTTCCAGCTCCTCTCGCTTCGCCATTTCTCTCTCGAGAGAGCGGAGCTTTTCCCTTAGCGATGAAAGCCCAACCTCAACATTCGAGAGCTCGTCCTTCAGCTTCAAAAGCTTGCCCAGCTCAATGTACTCCTCGGCGAGAGGTTTTAACTCCTCAAGCCTCGCCCTCTTCTCCTCCAGCTCCTCCAGCTCGAGCTTCAGCTCCTCTATCCTCTTCTCCCTCTCCTTCAAAAGTTCCTCCTCGCTCGCCAGCGATTTTTCGAGGAGTGCCATTTTCTTCTCGAGGCCGGCTATCAGCTCCTTTTTACCTTTCATCTCGCGGTACAGCCGGGCAAGCCTCTCGACCTCGGCCGAAAGCTCCCTTTCCCTCTTCCTCAGCTCACTAATCCTCTTCAGCGTCTCAGCGAACCTCTTCTCGGCCTCTCTCAAACTGCCTTCGACTTCAGCTTTCCTCTCGATGAGCTTCTTCAGGTTCTCCCTTCTCCTCTTCAGCTCGCGGATTACCTCTGCCGAGTTCCTCTCGGCGTTCTCGTAGTCCTCTATGCCGAGAACCTTGCGCAGAACCTTTTCCATGACCTCGCGGTTGGTGATTATGCCCTCAATCTCGCCCTGTCGGATGTAGAGGGCGTTCGTATAGACCTGCAGGGGGTAAACGTTCCTCTCGACCCAGCGCGCTATATCGGAGCTCTTCTCCGCGATAAGCCTTCCGTTCTCAAGGAGCTCGCTCTTCTTCGTCGTCCTGGTTATGCGGTAGGTTTTGCCGTTGTGTTCGAACTCCAGGCTCAGGGAAAGCTCCCCGGTTCCGACGCGGGCGTTGGCCTTCAGATAGCCCTTCGGAAAACTTGGGTGTCCAAGGTAAAGCGAGGCGAAGATGGCCTCAAGGATTGAGCTCTTCCCGGCTCCATTCTGGCCGATTATCAGGTTTATGCCGTCGCTGAACTCAACAATGCTTTTCCTGTGGGCCCTGAAGTTCCGAATCTCGATTTTCCTGACCCTCATTGCCTGCCACCCCCGAGCCACGCATCGAGGCTCGACGTCTTTGCCGGTCTCGTTTTCTTCTCGGTTTTGGGCTTCTCTATTTTCTCCTTCTTTGGAGTTGCTTTCACGCGCTTTTCCTCTTTCGGCCGTTTCTCTTCGGCATTTTCTGGTTTCTTCGGCTCTTCCACTGGTTTGCGGGCCCTTGCCCTCATCCCTTCCGGAACGCCGAGGCGGTACTTCTCAAGGAGCCAGTCCATGAACTCGTCGAGCGGGAACTCCTTGGGTTCACTCCGCAGGTGGAGGAAGAGCTCCCTCTCCCACTCGGTCAGTATCTCTTCGCCCACGCGCTCCTTAGAGATTATCGCCTCGCCCGTGACCCTGCTCCTGAAGGCGTAGTAGGCTATGCCAGAGCCCTTCAGCAGGTCGTTGAACTCAGCTAAACTAACGCCACCCTTCACCGTTCCCTCAAGGTAGATGATTGCCACCGCATCTTTTGGAATCAGACCCGCTACCTCCTCCACCTTCCTCCTGAGCTCGGCCTTGGAGTTTCCCGAAACCGTAACGCGGTAGAAGGGCCTCGTCTCGACCTCGACGAACTCCGGCCGGAAGTCCTCAACGATGTAGAAGCCCTTCGGCTGGGTGTTCTCGCGGAGCTTCGGCTTTCTGTCCCTCTCGCCGTAAACTACTACGTGGCTCGCCTCCCTAACGTCAGTCCGCTCGGTGGAGCCAGGATATGCTATCGGGCCCTTTAGACCCGTCTGCTCGGGCTCGGCCAGCTTTCTCACGTGTATGTGCCCGAGGGCATAGTAGGAGAAGTTATCGGGAAGTTCGCTGAGCTTGAGGTCGAAGGCGTCCTGATAAGGGGTGTCCCTCGCGAGGTAATCAACGGCCTGGTGGAGCATCAAAACGTCTCCCCTCTTGAAGAGGGCCTTCAGGACGTTGGTGTTACCCCTTATGAGCTGCCAGCGCGTGTGATGTCTTAAGCCGTAGATTTTGAGGTCTCCGACCTCTGCCCAGACGAGGTAGCGGTCGGCAATCTTTTTGCTCCGCAGGAACTCGTCCCGCTTTTCCTCTCTTCTGAGGCCGAGGGTCCTGATTAGGCCGAGGTGTTCGAGCAGGTCGAAGACGGAAGCCTCTCTAATCGTCTTGTCGTGGTTGCCCTCGATGGCGAAGACAGGGATTTCCTTTCTCCTCGGGATTTCGAGTATCTCGACCGCATCGCGCAGGGCCTTAGGCGACGGCCTGCTCACGTGGAAGAGGTCTCCGGCGATGAGTATGAAGTCCACCCTGGCCTTAACGGCCTTCTCGACGGCCTCACGAAACGCTTTAACGTAGTCCTCGTAGCGGAAGGGCTGGTTGAACTGCTCCCGGCCGAGATGGGCATCGGCTATGTGCGCGAACTTCATCTTAACACCTCACAGGGGGAGGGAAGCTATCGCCTCCTCCTCGCTCACCTCTTCCTCCTTCCCCTCGAGCCATTCGCCAACGATGTCTATGTCCCTTCCTCCATAGTGGCCGTTGAAGTCCTTCTCGAAGTTATAGATTTTCACCATCGCCGGAATCGTGATTGCGTAGCCCACTATCACCGCCTCGCCGACGCCCAGCGAGGCTATATCGCTCAGCAGGTCCTCGCTTATCTGCTCGCTCGCCTGCTGGACGTAGCGCTGGTCGTTCGGCTCGACGAGCTTGAGGATTATCTTTGTGTTGGTCTGGCTGAGTATGTCGTCGTCGAGCTTCTTCGGCCTCTGGGACACTATTCCAAGGCCCACGCCGAACTTTCTCCCCTCTCGGGCTATCTTGCCGAGCCACAGGGTTGCGGGGTTCTTCTCGCCCCTCGGCGCGAATATGTGGGCTTCTTCAACTATGACGAGGATTGGCTTCTTCACGGCCGGGTAAGCCTCCAGTATCTCCCTTGCGGTGAGCCTGTCGTTGGTTCTGACGGCTTTGAGGTACTCAATGCGGTTCTTTAGGATTCCCCTCAGGACGAAGCTCGCGAGCGTTATCATCTGCTCCTCTTCCATCCCGCTGAGGTCTATGACGTTCACCATGCCGGGCCTTATCTCGCCGAGCACATCTACCGGGCTTATGAACTCGCCGAAATTAGCTTTCAGCTCGCCTATGTAGTCCTTTAGCCTTATCAGAGAGTCCAAATCTCTCGCCTGAATCTTCCTCGGCGTCTCCATGCCCTTCTCGTTGTAGTAGTAGATTACCTTGTCGTCGGTGTTCTCGTAAACCCTAATCCACTCCTCTATCTTGTCCTCCATCGCTTCAAGGAAGGGCAGACCGCCGACGACCTTTCCGTCCCGTCTCATCTCCTCCTTGACTGTTCGGTAAACGAGCCCGAGGAAGCGCCTCTGGAGGCTCGCGTTTTCGGCTATGCCGAGGAGCGTTGCCAGCTCGCTCAGCCTTATTCTCCCGGGGTCTATAGTGGCCTTTATCGGGTTGACCTTTGCCCCTGGCCAGCTCAACCTCTGGTACTCGCCGTGAGGGTCGAGGATTACGACGGTGGCGTTAACGTTGTCAACGAGCTCCTTGGTGAGAACGGCTATCGTGTTGGACTTTCCGGCTCCGGTAACGGCCAGAACCGCGAAGTGCCTCGAAACGAGCCTGTTGGCGTCGAGGCGAACCTCTATGTTGCCCCTCGCGA
Organism: Thermococcus sp.; assembly: GCF_027063845.1. GTDB lineage: Archaea > Methanobacteriota_B > Thermococci > Thermococcales > Thermococcaceae > Thermococcus. The sequence goes on along the minus strand of NZ_JAMOQU010000042.1, from coordinate 486 downwards.
TGAGCTTTCCAACCCTGAGGTGGCCGTTTGCGAATATTCTCTCCAGGTCCTCGTCCCTCGCGAGGTAAACCTTCTCGCCCGGCTTTATGGGGACGCGGTTCGGGGCGGGCTTTGGCAGAAACTCGCCGTCCCTAGTTCTGAGAACGCCGAGAACCTTGGCCGTAGCCAATATCTCCTCGCTCTTGTCGAGAATTCCGCGCGAGAAAACGTTGACCGTCTTTTCAACGTAGTCGTAGCTTCCCCTCCCGGCCTCCATAAGCCAGTTGAGGTTTCTTATGGATTTGAGCAGGGCTAAAACCTCGTCCCCCTCCCGGTTTTTAACGACAAGGAACTCGCCGAAGCGCGGGAGCTCGTTCCTAGGGTTGACTATGAACGTGAAGTGGTCGGTGCTCGATTCACCGAACACGATTCCAACCGAAGCGTCGGGCCCCTCCATATTACCACCTTGAGTTGATTTTCCCGTGAGGACAAAAACCTTTCGATGCC
>NZ_JAMOQU010000041.1 GCF_027063845.1 Thermococcus sp. | reverse complement strand
ACGTGTTACTGAGCCGTCCGCCGGTGCGCGCAGAGCGCGCCCCATGACTCGCATGGCTTAGTCGGACCCCCATAGCAGTGGCCTCCGGCAGGATCAACCGGAATTGAGCAAGGAGTACGGCCGGTGGAACTCCCCTCAAATGGGGGAGTACCGATTCCCGTCCGGGGGTTTGGTCGGGGTGCCGGGCCTGCCTTACCCCCGAGGGGTCCGCCTTTCGGCGTTTCCTCGGGAGCGCACCTGGTGTGACCCGGGCTGGAGGGCGGGGTTCATCGTTGGGTGCTTTGCACCCGTTCCCCCCGACGCCGCCGTCTTGGCGCCCGGGTCTTCGTCGCCCCCTGTTCGGGGGCTCCACCCAATAGGGACGAACCCCCGCAGTGAAAAATTTTTGCAAAACCCACCGCAGGGGAGATTTTTGAAAAAGAACCTGTTAAAATCGAGAACTAGAATGCACAAGGATAGACATGAAAATGTTAAAAATTTTTGCAATCAGAGGCGGAGTATTTCCGGAACAATGCTTATCTTCGAGACGGGAGTGGGTATTGTGTTCGTGACGGCGAGCTCATCAACAGCATTGCTAACCCTCTCAATGGCACCCTCGGCAAAGACCCCGTGAGTGACTCCAACGAAGATTCTCTCTGCGCCGAGCTTCTTCAAAATCTCAGACGCCTTGACCATGGTCCCTCCGGTGCTTATGATATCATCAACTATCAGCACGTTCCTGCCCTTGACGTCTATATCAACCGGCCTCATCTCAACCTCAGTTGGGGATATGCGCTTCTTCTCGAAGTGGCTGTACTCAAGGCCGAGCTCTTGGGCGACTGCCCTGGCCCTCTCGCGGGCGCCTTTATCGGGGGCGAGGACTATGCCATCACCCAGCTTCTCGCGGAAGTAGTCCGCTATGACCCTCGCAGGGGAGACGTTAACCCCCTTGCCAGGGAAGTACCTAAGGGTCTCAGGATTGTGGAGGTCGAAGATGTAGAGTTCATCGTAGTAGATGCCGAGCGCCTTCATTATCGCCCTCACGCTCACCGGCTCACCATCCTTCGTGACCCTGTCCTGCCTGCTGTAGGCGAAGTAGGGAACGACAGCACGGAGTTTCTTGAAACCCTTCTCCCTGAGTGCGTCCCCAATAAGGAGTAGCTCAACGATTTTCTCGTCCTGCGGTGCGAAAGTAGAGCTGACGACCGTTGCCTCACTACCTGAACCGAGAACCCGAACGTACTTCTCCCCGTCGGGGAACTTCCTCAGCTCGACCTCGATGAGTTCTCCCCCGAGTTCCCTGAGCTCCCCCTCAAGGTGCTTCCCACCGCTCCCGATAACGAACATGAGCGCCACCTCCTTTGACGGTTTCCTGTTGAATTACTGCCTTATAAACCCACCGTCATACCAAGAGAACGGCAATAACCCCCGCGAGGAAGATTCCATCAAAGGTTCCTGCGCCACCTATGCTGACCATCGGCGCCCCAAGGCGCTTGATTTTCTCCCAGTTCATCAGGTCGGCCCCGATGAGGACCCCAAGCGTTCCGCTGACGTAGGCAACCAGCGTCGGGTTTCCGTCCCCTAGGAGCCAGCCGAGGAGAACCGCTATGAGCGGGGGAAAGAGCGTCGGCATCGCGATTCCAAGGCCCCGAACCGGTCTCGCGACGGCGTTGCTGAGGAGCGAGGCGATGAAAACCGCGAGAAGGGTGTTCAGGAGAAGGCCGTACTCACCGAGGTAAACGAGGCGGAGTAGCTCGTAAATAGATATGCTCAGCGGGACGAGTGCACCGCCAACGTTGACGGCTATGACAGTCTTCCGCTCCTCCCAGTCGAAGTATGGCATCGGGTAGAGGATTCCAAAGAAGCCGATTTCCCGAACCCTAATCACGGGCTCGTAGGTCACTTCCTCCGCTATGGGTATGTTTATGAAGCTCCCCACGAGCGCGAAAATAAAGAGGGTAATCGCCACACCGGGCGGAAGGCCGAGCCTGTGGAACGCTATGAGAACAGCACCCGAGAAGAAAAAGAACGTGAGGACGAAGACAACCGCTATGAGGAGCAGGAAAGGCCAAGTGAGGGGTGGAAACAGGAAGCGCCTCGCCTTATTCATCCTTAACCACCACGTTGGCCCATATCTGGACTCCCTTGGCCATCTCCACTTCCTTGGGCTTCTCAAACTTCTCGGCGTTCCTGAGCACCCACGCGTAGAGTGGCTTCCCGTTGGAGTACTCGCGGAGGAAAGAAACGCTCGCGCGGTGCTTGTCCTCGTGCTCAGCTAACTCCTCAGGCGTGAACGGTCCGAGAACGTCGACGAGCTCTGCCTTCCCTATGGCCTTTCCGTTGCTGATTATCAGAATCTCCCCTCTGATTTTCGTTCTCGTCTTTCTAATCTCCCACACTTTCTTGCCCTCGACGATTAGGCTCGCGTAGGGTTCCCTCACGATGAGGCCCTTTTTCTTCTCCATCGCCATCGCCCTTAGTAGGTTTCGAGCTTAATAAAACCAACGCTGGGAAAACTTTAAGTCCGCTTTATCGAAGGCACTTGAGGAGGTCGAACCGATGAAGGTCATCTGGTACGGTCACGCATGCTTCTGGATTGAGACGAACGGGGTGAAGATACTGATAGACCCTTACCCAGAGGTTGACGACGACCGAATTGGCGAGGTTGACTACATCCTGATAACCCACGAGCACACGGACCACTACGGAAAGGTCGAGCTCCTGTCAAGGCTCCGCGACGCCACGGTAATAGGCCCCAAGCAGGTCTACCTGATGGCGGTGGCAGATGGCGTTACGAAGGTCAGGGAAATCGAGGCGGGACAGACGATAGAGCTCGAAAACGGCGTAAAGGTTACGGCCATCTACGTCGAGCACCCGTCGAGCCAGTACCCGCTCGGCTACCTGATAGAGGGCGACAAGAGGCTCCTCCACCCCGGAGACACCTACGCAGGCCCAGTGTTCCAGAGGCTTCGCGGTAAGGTGGACATCCTGCTCGTCCCGATAAGCGGTCGCTCAACCGCGAACGCGAGGGAAGCAACACAGATAGTCGAGGACGTGAGACCGAGGGTTGTAATCCCGATGCACTACGGCGTTTACAACGACGCCGACCCATCGAAGCTGGCCGAGGAACTCAGGAAGAGGCGCGTGTGGGTGCTCTTCAAGGAGCCGAAGCTCTACGAGGAGATGTCCTTCTGAGGGAAAGGCATGCTCTCCACAGGCTCGCGGAAGCTCGACGAACTGCTCGGGGGAGGCTTCGCTCCTGGAGTCCTCACCCAGATTTACGGCCCCTACGCTACAGGAAAGACAACCTTAGCCGTTCAAACAGGAATTCTGAGCGGTAAGAAGGTCGCCTACGTGGACACGGAGGGGGGCTTTTCTCCCGAACGGCTGAAGCAGATGGCAGAAGCGAGAAACCTCGACCCCGAGGAAACACTGTCGCGCTTCATCCTCTTCACTCCCGCCGACTTCAAGGAGCAGAGAAGGGTTATAGGCTCGCTGAAGAAGGTCGTTGACGAGTCCTTCTCGCTCGTCGTGGTGGATTCCATAACCGCCCACTACAGGGCCGAGGAGAACAGGATGGGCCTCCTGACCGACCTGAGCAGGCAACTCCAAGTTCTCCTCTGGATTGCAAGGAAGCAGAACATCCCCGTTCTCGTCATCAACCAAGTGCACTACGACAGCAGGCTGGAGAGAACGAGGCCAGTGGCGGAACAAACCCTCGGCTACCGCTGTAAGGACATACTCCGCCTCGACAAGCTTCCGAAGCCTGGGCTGAGACTGGCGATTCTCGAAAGACACCGCTTCCGCCCCGAGGGGACGATGGTCTACTTCAGGATTACGGAGAAGGGGATAGAGGACGTTGGTGAATGACGTCGTTGAGGTCAAAGGCGAGAAAGCCCTCTTTCCTGAGTTCTTCCTTACCCTTGAGTTCCCTCGCTACGATGCCAAACCTGTAATCCCCTTTGAGCGAGAGGAGTTCAGCCTTTCGTTCAAGGGCATTTAGAACTTTCCTCGCGTCCCTCAGGCTCAGGTCTTTCCACTTCACCTCGAAGAGAACAACGTTTTTCCGGTCGTAGGCAACCACGTCTATCTCTTCTCCCCTGTGCCACCACCTGCCAACGCGCTCGGGCCTAAAGCCGAGGTCGAGCCCTCTCACGAAGTCCAGGGCTATTCTCTCGTAGGTTTTGCCAACGAAGGCAGGAAACTCGGCCCTAAAGCGCTCAAAGACCTTCTCGGGATTCTCCTCAAGGGCGGTGTAGTTGTGGTAAACGAAGCGGAACCAGAAGTTGAAGAACTCGTCGCTTATGCGATAGATTACTTTCCTCGTCTTCAGAGGGTTCTCGGTGACGGGAACTTCTCTCATCAGGTACTCGAAGTGGTTCGTCAGCTCGCTGAGGTACTTGCCGACGGTGAGTAGCTTCATACCCGTTTTGTCGCTTATCTCCTTGGGCGTGACGTAGCCGAGGCTGACCGCTTCGAGGATTGAGAAGTGAGCGCGGTAGAACCTGCCGAACTCCAGCTTAAGAACGTTCAGGCCCTCTTCCCTCAGCGGGGCAAACTCATCGAAGAACAGCGCCTTCAGGGCTTTGAGAGAGTCTCCACGGTAGTAGCGCGGGACGTAAAGGAGGTACCTTGGCATTCCGCCCAATGCTGAATACAGCTCAACGAAGTCCTTAGGTGGAACATCAACAAGAGAGCGCACGAAGTTAAATGAAGTCCAGAAGTCGAAGGGCTTGAGCTTAACCCACTCGTCCACCCTGCCGAAGAGGGGCTCTTTTCTATCCATGAAGATGCGCTTAATCATGCCGACGTACGAGCCAACTGCGATGAGCATGAGGTTTGAGGTCTCCTTTTTCTCGTCCCAGAGCCTCTGGAGGGATGAGAAGAAGGAAGGTTTAACCGTCTTGAAGTTCTGGAATTCATCAAAGACCACAACAAGCTTCCTCTCCCGCGAGTAGTCGAGCAGGAACTCAACCAGCTCATCCAGAGAGCCGAACTTTGGTTTCATATATGGGGGAAGGTGGTGGGAAAGCTTTTCCTCAATCTCGCGGGAGTACTCCTCGAGGAGCAAAGCCTCGTCCTTCTCACCCACGAAGAAGTATAGGCCGAGCTTATCCCTTAAGAACTCCCTGGCCAAGGCGGTCTTCCCGACCCTCCTCCTGCCGTAAATCACGAGAAAGCTTGAGCCTGGAAAGGAGTAAACCTCGTTGAGCTTTTCAAGCTCGCGCCCCCTGTCGTAGAACATATTACTCACCGAGTATATTACTGAACGGGTAATATTTAAGGGTTGTGGGGAATCAAAGCCAAGACTAACAAGCTCGGCACGCCCCTAAGCCACGAAGTTACCAAACGTTTTTGAGAGCTATCTTCAAACACCCGCATATGAACTCCCCAGAAACCGAAAGAACACACCAGAGAAAAAGGCTCAAGTTACCGGTTCTTCCCGGCAGCAGGAATCTACCCCCAAGGACATTGAACGGCTAATAAACCTCGGCCAGGGTAGTGAGATAGCAGAGGAAATGAGAGTAAAGAAAACGGGAAGAGGTCGCCTTCAAATCCTCTCGTAGACCTCCTGTGTAATCCTCAGCACGGCCTTGTAGAGCTTCTCGCTTATTATGCCCTCCTCGTAGTGTTCCGCTAACTTCTCCTTGTCGATTATCTCCTTCGTCCCGTCGGGCCATTTAACGATGTCAACCTCGAGGTCAACGTAGCGCGCTCCATCGGGGTAAATCTCAACGGGAGTGTTGATGTTGTAGTACTCGCCCTTCAGGTTGCCGTTCTTGTCGTAGTAGCGGTGCACGAACCACCACTTGCCGGCCTCAATCTCTGTTATGGCGTAGTCGCCGAACTCTATCGGCAGGTCGAGGCCGTCGTAGAACTTGCCGGGCTTGAGGTGCCTCTTTATCGTGACCTTGAGCGGGTTGTGGCTGACCTCCAGAACTTCTCCCGGCCCAATCCTTATCCTCTGACCGTCGGGCTTGACGTGGTCGAGGCTGAAGAGCCAGCCCCTCCTCGGCCCCTTGTTCTCTATCAGAGCCTCCCAGAAGCCCTGGTTCACCTTCATCCTCTGGCCGGGAACCTTGGCGAGGATTCCCTCCGCTATCTCAACCGCGAAGCCGAGTTCGGGGTCTTTAGCCTTGAGCTGGTGGTGGCCCTCAACGGTGGGGATGACCTTGTTCCTTATCTCGTCGAGCTTCTTCTTGGCACCACCACCGAACTCGACCTCGTAGATGTTCCTGCCCTCTATGATGAGCGACGGCGCGAAGTATGTGTCAGCTTTCTCAAGTCTGTCTGCGAGCTTTGACAGGCGAACTATCTCGTCCCTCAGGGTGTTCCAGTCTTTATAAGCTGCCGCCGTCCTCCAGAGGATTCCCCACTCGCCGAGGTCTATGCTCAGGCCGAGGATTCTGAGCCTCTCGCGCTCCTGGTTGTCCCTTATCTTCCTCGAAATCTTCACGTGCCTCTGGGCCCCTATCGGCTTGGGAATCAAAACGGCGTAGTCGCCTGGAATAGTTAGGGTAGTGCTGAGGTGTGGCAGGAGGTTGTGCTTCTTTACCTGGACGAGAACCTCGTCCCCTTCGTTTGCCCTCGGGAGCTCGTTCTTGGGAAGGGTTCCTATCGCGCTCCCGAGGTCAACGTAAACGTACCTCTCATCAACCTTAACAACGAGACCCTTGTAGATGCCGTAAAGCTGGTAGGAGAGCCTTCTGAAGAAGACGTCGATGAGCTCGTCTTCGAGAACGGCTTTGGCCTCTTCAACGGCGTTTCCAACGAGAACGACACCGTGCCTGTCCTTTTTGTCGTAGATGTCAACGTCGAACTCGTCGTAGGTTTTCTCAAGGCCGAAGCGCTCGACTATCTTGTTGCTCGGCTGGCTTATGCCGAAGCCCCTGTCGAGGAAGAGCTTCGTTAGGGCCGTTGAGTAGATGCCCCGAATCCTAACCGTAAGCCCTGTGTCTGTAGACACCTTCACCACCCCTCATCTTCTTCTCCACCACTCCAATGAGCGCCAGTCCTTCAAGGATTTCCTCAGCGTCTCTCACTCCGCTGAGCTTCTCCACGTTTCTCGCCTCAACCCAGAGCAGGCCCTTGGAGTGCCATTCGAGCAGGGCCCTCTCGACGCGGTGAACGTCTGAGGAATGAGCGTAGAGCCTGTAAACGAAGCGAACGAGCGTGTCGAGCCTCTCCTCAAGGTACCTCGTTCTGTGGACTTCCTCCAGTATGCCAACGGGAACCTTTTTGTGGTTTTCGCCCAGGAATGCCAACCCCTCAACCTCGGCCGAGAGCTCGCCTATCGCCTTCCTCACCGCGTAGTCGTAGAGCCTGTGAAACTGGACCAGCCTGTCGAAGGAAGCCTTCAACCTCGCCCGCGAGTTGAAGTCGTCACCGCGGAGGAGCGAGAGGACTTCCTCAAGGCGGAACTTCATCTGGTGCTCGTTCTTGTAAAGCTCCTTCGAGAGCTCCTCAAGCCTCCCGCCGAACTTCGCCAGCTCACGGTAGAGCGACGAGGCCCTCTCAAGCTTCTCGGCCGAGAGCTCGTGCAGTGACCTGAGGACAGCCTCGAGCTCCTCAGCGCCCTTCTCACCGTAGAGCTCGGAGAACTTTGATTCAAAACGGGAGTGAAGCTTCTCAAGCTCCCCGAGAAGTGACCTGAGCTCGTCAACGTCCATCCCCGAAACCCCCTAAGGTAGGAGTTGGCCGTAGGCCTACTTTTACTTTTCGATTGGCGGAGTTAAACGAAACCGCTTACCCGAAAGCCTTTTTTAAAAGCTCGTGTATCGGGTTAAGGTGTTACCATGACCCTCTACGACCGCTTCGGAAGACCAGTAACGAACCTCAGGATTTCGCTCACGCAGGAGTGCAACTTCCGCTGCTTCTTCTGCCACCGCGAGGGCCAGCGGTTTTTAGCCAAAAACGAGATGACGCCCGAGGAGATAGAGAGAATCGTTAGAATAGCCTCTCGCCTTGGAATAAGGAAGGTCAAGCTGACGGGTGGTGAGCCAACGGTCAGAGAGAACATCCTCGAAATCATCCGCAGAATAAAGCCCTACGTGATTGACCTGAGCATGACGACCAACGGGAGTCGCTTGAAGGAGCTCGCCGAACCGCTTGCGAGGGCCGGTCTGGACAGGGTGAACGTCTCGCTCCACAGCCTCAAGCCCGACGTCTACAAAAGAATCACGGGCGTTGATATGCTTGAAACTGTCCTCGAGGGCATCGAGGAGGCGGTAAAGTATCTTTCGCCCGTTAAGCTCAACATGACGGTAATGAAGGGCCTCAACGATGATGAAATCTGGGACATGATAGACTTCTCGGCGAAAACAGGGACAATACTCCAGCTCATAGAGCTCGAAGCGCCGAGGGAGATGACGGAGACGGCCTTCTTCCGAAAGTACTTCTATCCGCTCAGGCCAGTTGAGAAGGAGCTCGAAAAGAGAGCAGTTGAAATCCGCGAGAGAACGATGCACAGGAGGAGGAAGTACTTCATTCCGACCGACTACGGCATAGCCGAGGTCGAGGTAGTTAGGGCGATGCACAACACGGTCTTCTGCGCCAACTGCACGAGGCTGAGGGTCACCTCCGACGGGAAGTTCAAGACCTGCCTGCTGAGGAACGATGATTTGATAGACTTCCTGAGCGCGATGAGAAACGGTGCAAGCGACGCGGAGCTCGTCGATAT
>NZ_JAMOQU010000040.1 GCF_027063845.1 Thermococcus sp. | reverse complement strand
GAGGAGAAGGCCAGGGACCCGGACGAGCTTGTCTTTGAGGCGAAGAGAATCTACGAGGAAATGCTTGAGTTCCTTGAAGTTGAGAACAAGAAGCCACCCACGAGCTTATGGGGCGTTTACAACGTTGCCAAGAGCCTTAAGAAAGTTCGCTGGCTAAAGAAGAGCGGTAAAGACCTTTTCGAGCAGTTGGACAACACGAAAATCAACGTTATTGACTTTAGCCAGAACTCCGACCTGACCGAGAACGCGAAGAATATCATCTTCAAAAAAGTCGTGGAATGGGTCCTGAATGAGTACGTGCAGGAGAAGGAGACAGCTGTCTTTATTGCGGGTGATGAGATTCAGAACTACCTGAGAAGCCGTTGGGGCAAGGCTATGGCGGCTAAGCTCTTCAGAGAGGGCCGTTCCAACCAGGTGAACTTTCTCGCTGCCACACAGTACCTTCACAGTCTGCCGTCAGAACTCATATACGGAGCCAGCCACATCGCCATCCTCGGAACTCTTGCCTCTGCTGATGACTACGCGCTCCTGAAAAAGGTCGTTCCAGATTTTGATGTTAGCTTTGAGCGTATCGTTGCTTCCTCACCCGCTGAAGTTGAGGAACTAAAAAGGAAGTATCGCGGACGCGGATATTTCATTTACAACAAGTTCTTTACCGAGCGGATTCATTTCCGCCCCTCACAAACCCTGTGAGGCGGAGGTGATTGAAAGTGTTTGAGTGGTTGAAGAGGAAAAAGAAAAGGGAAGGAGGCCTTCCGAAGAGGAACTATGTGGAGGACACACAGGACGTTACTCTAATCGACGGAAGAGTTGAAAAAGTCAACGAGAAGCTAATGCATGAAGAGAAGCCGACCCTCCAGGACTGGAGGCAGAAACAGGCCGTCCAGTCTTTGAAGTTCGTGAAAACACATCACCAAGTCCTGAAGGTCTATTACAAGTTCAGGAGTGGCGACGCTGTAGTGAAGGAAATCGTTACCCTCGGCTACGTGCAGGGCGTTGCGATAGCCCCAAACAACATGCTCGTGATTGCATACACGCCAAGAGCGCCGAGCTGGCTTGATGAAGTGTTTTTGTCTCTTGCCAGGGTTCTTGGTAGAGGGCCACATCAAAAGCTCCTCTGGACTTTCCCACAGTTCGCCCCACTCTCGGCCATGGACACGACTATAATCGTTGAGACCTCGAGGATAATGAGCACTGTGTGGGGCGACTTTGCGATGCCCCCGGAGCTGAGCGAGGAGCAAATAGCAGCCTTCTACGCAATCTACCAGAAGAGCCAGACGCTTGAGGCCCTGATTGACAACGTGCTCAAGAAGACCGGCTCACTCGTGAACACGGCCCTAGACATTAACCCGTTCGTCAAGAGCTACCAGCTCATCGAGAAGACCAAGAACCAGAAGAAGAAAGAGGAGCGCTATAAGGT
>NZ_JAMOQU010000039.1 GCF_027063845.1 Thermococcus sp. | reverse complement strand
GTGTTCTCAAAGACGTCGGTAACGTCGTAGAACTCCTCCTTGATGTCCTCGGACTTAACGCCCCTCTCGCGGAGCTCGTCGCGGATTTTTAGTAAGTTGAGCTGTCTCTCAACTTCCCTCTCGATGATGAGCGGAATCATGTCGAGCTCCTGCACACCTTTAATCTCGACACGAGCGCCACCCCTAATCGAGACGTTGAGGTCCTGCCTTATCGTTCCGAGACCGCGCTTGACCTTCCGAGTGGCCCTTAGGGCATCGCCGATGTATTTAGCGACCACCTTCGCCTGCTCCGGGTGGTGTATGTCCGGGGTCGTGCTTATCTCGACGAGCGGAATGCCGAGGCGGTCGAGGCGGTAGATTACCTCCTTCTCCTTCCTCTCGACGATTCTGCAGGCGTCTTCCTCAAGGCATATCGTCGGGATTCCAACGCTTCCCCAAGGCGTGTCAACCCTTCCGTCGAGCGCTATTATCGCCGTCCTCTGGAAGCCGGAGACGTTCGAGCCGTCGATGACGATTTTACGCATGAAGTGAACCTCGTCAACGGGCTTGGCGTTGAGGAGGTAGGCAATCTGGAGGGTAACCTCCAGGGCTTCCCTGTCAGGCCCCCTCGGCGGTTCCTCGTCCATGTAAACGAGGTCGCTCAGCTCGTAGTTGCCCTCGTAGATGTACTTCCTTCCCTTCTTGAACTCCTCAAGTGCCGCGGGGTCAATTTCCCCGAGCTCACTCATCGTTGGCCTCAGACGTCTTTCAAAGGTGAAGTCAACCTTCTCGGTCAGCTCACTCGGAACGGGCGAGAACAGCTTTTTGGTATCGAGCTGCCTGTGAATTTCAAGGCCGACCTTAAGGCCGAGCTCTTTGTAATCGAACTTCTCGGTCATCTTAACACCTCCAGATTGGTTCTCAAAAAGTCATCGTCGAAGGTGACCAATTTTGAAATTCCATATACTTCACAAGTTGCAAGTATTAAGGCATCATTAGGTAGGAGACCATATTTTTTCCGTAAGTCCCTGCTCTTCCTGACAACTTCCTCAGTTTCTTCCAAGAACTCGAGCAATCCAGCAATGTGGAGCTCATCGAGTAGGCTGTCGAAGGTATCAACAATCTCATAAAGTGAGGGGTCTCTTTTTAGTTCTTTCTTGAGTGCATAGGTTCCTTTTTTTCCTGTTTTGGAGGTGAAATGATGGCCAAGAATGACAAAGGAAACCTCTGAATAGATGGTGGGAGTTATACATAGCTTGCACTCTCTGCTGACTCTGTCAAGGAGTTCAACTGCCCTCTCGTTTCCACTGAGGACTTCAACCCACACGTTGCTGTCAACTACCGCCAGCTCTTTCCTCGATGTACTCATAGTACTCTGCCTCCCAATCATGCTCGCTCTTCTTCAACATGCCCGCGTATTTCCTCAGGATTGGACCGGCGCTCTTCACTATGACCTC
>NZ_JAMOQU010000038.1 GCF_027063845.1 Thermococcus sp. | reverse complement strand
TCGCGAGCGCCTCGTAGCGCCTGGTTTCTTCGACCTCAATATCAACGAGCAGGTCTTTCACCTCCGCCTCGTCGAGCTCCCTGACCGTCTTGTCGAGCTCGGCCTCGGCGTCGTTGATGAGCTTCCTGGCGTCGCGGACGTTCTTCTTCAGAAAGCTGAGCAGGCGCGGGAGCTCGGAGAGTGGGGCGCTTTCGAGCTCCTCGATGAGGCGCTCGGAGAGGTCGAGAAGCTGGTAGGCATCCACAAGGGCGTTCGTCACTTTTTCAACCGCCACCTTCACCACCACCTTTGCGTTCTTCAAAATATATTAGCAGTTTAGACCTTAAAAACCTGCCGTTTTTACAACTTTTTTGCAATGGCACGTCGGGCAGTGGTAATCGCTCCGACCCGTCCCCGGTGGTGCCCTGGCGAACGCTTATATACTCGTTTAAACAAAACATCATCGAGGTGGTGAGAATGACGGAGGTTGAAGTTTACTCGGACAAGGTAATCGTGAAAGGACCGAAGCCGAAGCTCGCCCGGCAGGTCAAAATCAAGGACAAAGAGGGCGTGAGGCTCATCCGGAAGGCGTCGAAGTTCAACGACAGAGGCATCGCAGTATTTATCCCGTTTGGCTTCTACGAGCCGGGCGAGGAGCTGGAGGTTTTCCTCCTGCCGGGGCGCGTGGCCATCATCCGGCCCCGGAAAAAGGAAAAGAAAGGAGGTGATGGACCGTGAAAGCCGAAATTTACCTCGTGGAGCTGTGGAACGGGGACAAGTTTTTAGAGATTTACACCCCTATGAGGTTGTCCCCCCGTGCGGAGAAAGCCCTTGGTTTGTACTGGGTTGGGGCTGACGACTGGGCGACCACCGAATCCGAGTCGAAGGGCACCTATGACTACTACTTAATGAGTGTCGGAGAAGTAGAAGACATAATATCAAAGTACAAAAACATCACCTGCGCCGAGGACATCGCAGGCACCCTGGCGGGCTACTTCCTCAAAAAGGGGTGGGACGTGGACATAAGGAGGATAAAAGTTAGAAGGTGAAGGTGATTCAGCGCCTTCTTTTTCGCTTTTTCCGCCACTTTTCCCGCGGGACGAGCTGGCCCGTTTCTCTGTCCTCGATGAACTCTCTGTCCAGCCAATCGTGGAGCTCGCCGGCCAGGAATGCCTTCGGCCCAAGGAGAATGCCGAGCCAGAAGTTCGTAGCCCGGTCGTGGAAGTACTGCCGGTGCTTTTTGCCGGGAAAGAGCCGGTAGGGCGCGTCCTTGACGAGGTTCACAAGCTCGTAGTCGTCTCCAAGCACGAGCCGGTTAAGGGCTTTGTGATAGCGGTGGGACGGCACGCTAATCACCACTTAGGGGATACGTTGTACAATATTATATAGGTTTCTCGGTGGCTCCGGCGAAAATGGTTTATACTTCGAGCGCCTAACTACGAACATCGGGGAGCGGT
>NZ_JAMOQU010000037.1 GCF_027063845.1 Thermococcus sp. | reverse complement strand
ATGCGTGAGACGAGGCACTCGATGAAGAAGTACCCCTTCGAGATAACTGAAGAGGGCATAGTCGTTTACCCGAGCGGGGAAATCTACTGACACCCAAAATTTTTTAAGGCTCTCCGTGTTTACTATTTTCGATGGTCCAAAGACGATTATTGATAATCGTTTTATTGTCCTCACTCCTCTTCGTTTCCCTTGCGCTTAGCCGTTACTCCCCAGAAAAAGACTCCTTCACCGGCCTCTGCGTCTATTCTTCCGGCTCCATCTCTGTTCTCTACAACGGCACAGTCACGGTCGCACTCGGGAAGTCTTTGGAACTTGGAAAGGCCTACACAGTTCAGGGCAGGCTCAGAGCAACCAATCGTGGTCTCTGGATGGACGCTTCCTCGGTAGTTCCTGCAAACGCGACGTTCCCCCTTGAGAGCGTTGAAGGGGCTTACTGGTATTCCAACGGCCCGATTCTACTAACTCCCTCAAGGGTTCGCCTCGCTTACCCACTCAACGTCTCAAAGGGAAGCCTCGTAAGGCTTAGGGGATTGACCTACGGCTTGAAGTTCTATCCCCTCAATGTTAAGGAGCTTAGCTATTTGAGAGAACCCAGAAACGGCATGCCCTATCCCCTCGAGGGCGTCGTTCTCTACCCCGGCAACCCCGCAACGGTCTGGAACGGGAGCGAGGAGTTCAGGGTTTACCTCCCCCACGGCCTCTCCCTCAGACCGGGTCTTCGCGTCAAAGTCCTCGGCGTTGTGAGGCTTTACTCTACTATCGCCCTCTATGTGAATTCTGGCGACGACGTTAACGTCCTCGGGCCTGCCGAGGAGAAACCCCTCAATCTGGCGGAAATCGGGGATATAGCCACCGGTGAATGTCCCGTCGTCAAGGCCACTTCCCGCTACCTGAAGCTCGACTGCACGAGCTTGAAGCTCTACGGCTTCAGCGCGAGAACCGGCGACACGGTTCGTTTCGGGGCCCTGAGGAGAAAGTCCAGTTTGCTCTGTTTGAACTGCTCCGTCGTGAGGCCGAGGGAAGAGCTGCCCAACGAGATATGCTCTTTCAACGAAGGCTCCTTCGCGAGAATCTCGGGAAAGGTCGCCTGGGTAAAGGTTTACAGGAACGGCTTTGGGATAGCGAACGTAACCAACGGCACCTGTTCAGTTCTCCTCAAGCTCCCATCGAGGCTCGGCGTCTCTCTGGCTGAAAACGAGAGCGTAACGGCATACGGCTTCTTCACGACCTACCGGGGGAAGCCGGCGTTTGAAGTTCAGTCGGGTGAGGACCTTTGCTCCGGGAAGCACTGTTAGGCCTCCTGCTCGGCACTTTCACGGGAATAACCTCTGGAATCCACGTGAACACTTTGGCGTCAATGCTCCGCGGTTTCGGCCTAAGCGCGGTTGCCCTCTTCGCCATGGGACTGACGCATACTTTCCTCGATGTAATCCCTTCAACCTTCCTCGGCGTTCC
>NZ_JAMOQU010000036.1 GCF_027063845.1 Thermococcus sp. | reverse complement strand
GGGTTGACTATGAACGTGAAGTGGTCGGTGCTCGATTCACCGAACACGATTCCAACCGAAGCGTCGGGCCCCTCCATATTACCACCTTGAGTTGATTTTCCCGTGAGGACAAAAACCTTTCGATGCCGGTCAACCTTATAAACTCCCGGGCGTAGCTTCCAGGGATGAGGCCGAAGCTAAACCCAGAGGCGAGGGCAGTTCACAGGGCAATCCTGTCAGAGGTTCGGAGGAGGCTGAGCCTTCCGGGTAGCGAGGCCCATCTTGAGCGCTTTTCCCTCACGAACGACCCGGACGAGATAAGGAGACGGCAGGAGTATCTCAGAGAGGGCCTCTCAAAGGTAAGGCCCGAGATGAGGGACCTAATCTCGAAGGTCAAACCGATAAGGTTCCAGAGGGAGTTCTTGAACGACAGGGTTCTTCTGGTTGATGAGTCCGAGGTTGAAGAGGCCGAGTCTTTGAACCTGTGCCACGTTACCACCGATATCGAGGAGGTCCGCGAGTATCCGATTGTCCTGAGCACGCTCGGCTACGGAGTTGACGTCGAGCTGAAACCTCATGAAATCGCTCCCGAGCTCTACATCCTGCCTCTCTGGAGGAACAGAGAAACGCTTGAGGCCCTCGCCAGAATCGGCGAGCTGACCGGCGAGAGGAGCGTTGCTCCGAGAATGCTCGGGGCCTTGAGGGAGTTCGAGGAAGTAATGGGGCGCCAAAAGGTTCTCGAGTCCCTCGACGAGCTGATAGCGGAGAAGGAGCGCGAGCTCAACGAGAGAATCGGCGAGAGGCTTGAGAACTTTAGCCTTACCCTCAGCGGGAAAGAACTCTTGAGCTTCCTCGCACAGCTCCGCGAGGGGAACTACGAGGCCATATTCCGGCACTTCAGCGACGTCGAGGAGGAAATCCTCGAGCTGATAAACGAGGCCGAACGTGACCTCTCGGATAGACTCGGCATTACGGTGGAACTCTTCTCGCGGGAGGAGCTTTACCCGATTCGCGTTCCTGCAGAGAGGGTCGAAGAACTCAGAAACCTTCTCGAACGCGAGCTGGTCCTTGAACGCTATCTGAGGGCGAGGGAAATCCTTGATAGAATAAGGGAACTCATTCCCAAGCTCAAGGAGGAACTTGAGAGGGTTCACGAGCTCGACTTCCTCCTCGCTGTGAAGGAATTCACCGCGGGCTTTTCGTTCCCTGAAATATGGAGCGGTGGAATCGCGTTCCTGCGCGGGAGGCACCTCTTCATCGAGAACCCACAGCCAGTGAGCTACGTCGTCGGGAAGAGGCCGGAGGAGTTCAATGCCCCAGGAGCGGAGAGGATTGACGATGAAGACGTTGTAATCCTCACCGGCGCGAACAGCGGTGGAAAGACGAGTTTGCTCGAGCTAATAACGCAGGTTGAAGTCCTCTTCCACATGGGGTTTCCGGTTCCGGCTGAAAGGGCCTGGCTTGAGCCCCTCGACGAGCTGTTCTTCTTCCGGCGTAAGAGGAGCGTTTACGGAGCTGGGGCATTTGAGACCGCCCTTAAGTCCTTCGTGAGAGCCCTGCGCGGTAAAGGGCGGAAGCTAATCCTGATAGACGAGTTCGAGGCTATAACAGAGCCCGGTGCCGCTGTGAAGATAATCGGCGAGCTCCTCAAGGTTGCCCGCGAGAGGGGCTTTAGGGTCGTTATCGTCTCCCACCTCGGAGAGGACCTCAAGAAAGAACTCCCCTTCGCGAGGGTTGATGGAATAGAGGCGAAGGGCCTCGACGAGAACCTTAATCTAATCGTTGACAGACAGCCCGTCTTCGGGAAGCTCGGCAGGAGCACACCTGAGTTAATAGTCGAGAGGCTCGCGAGAAAGGCGAGAGGAAGGGACAGGGAGATATACGAGCGGATTCTGGCCTCTTTCGGACGGAGTGTGTAGGTCCCTGTGTAGGTAGTTACTACACCTTTTTGGCGTTATGTTCTTACTTTGTTTAATTAGAAAGCTTTAAGTATTTTTAACGCGTACTCCCCTGGGGGATGAGTCATGGATGAGAAGAGCGCGCTCATAGCGTCACCGGTTCTGGCCTTTGGCCTGACGATAGTGCCAGCGTTTCTGGCAGGCCCCATAGCGGGCCTGATTGGCGGCATTATTGGCGTTGGAGCAGGGATAATGCTGACGAAGAACATAGCAGGAAAGGCGAAGATTCCTCCCGAGGTCGAGCAGTACCGCAGAGAGATAGAGGAGCAGATGAACACCATTGTCAGAATCCTCGACAGAATAGCAGAGGGGGACCTGACAGTTGAGGACGTTAAGCTCGATGGACATCTCAGTGAGATTCGGAAGGCCATAGAAAAGATGCGCCAAAACCTCCACGACATGGTCTCGTCTATCAAAGAAGCGGCAGAGGTTGTAAACGAGAGAAGCGCCCTCATCAAGGAGAACATAGACCAGATTAGCGAGGCCATACAGCAGGTCGCAGAGGCCATCAACCAGGTCAGCATTGAGGCGCAGAGGGAGCAGGAGAACATCAACCACATGACGGAGACCATGCGCTACATTGACGAAATAGGAAAGGAAACCATAAACACGATGGAGGACTTTGAACGGTCAATGAGCGAAGTTGTAGCCCTTGCAAGGGAGGGTGGTCAGAAGGGCGAAGAGGCCGTCGGGCAGATTGAAGAGATAAGGAACATGATGCTGATGATTGAGGAGACCGTCAAGGGCGTTGCTGAGATGGGCAAGAACATAGCCAACATAACCAACGTGATTACCGGCATCGCGGAGCAGACGAATTTGCTCGCGTTGAACGCCGCCATAGAGGCCGCGAGGGCAGGTGAGGCGGGAAAGGGCTTCGCGGTCGTTGCCGAGGAGATTAGGAACCTCGCGGAGGAGAGCAAGCAGGCTGCCGACGATATCAGGAACATCGTGGAGCAGATTATGGCCAAGATTGACGAGAGCGTCGAGGTCACCGGAAAGAGCGTCGAGACCGTTGCCCAGTCAACTGAAGTCCTCAAGGAGAGCGTCTCGTACCTCACCCACATAGCTGAGCTCATGGAGGAGATGGAGGTCAAGGCCAACGAGCTCAAGAACAAGGTCCTTGAGGAGGGCGAGAAGATAGACGAGGGCCTGCGCTTCCTCGAGAACCTCGCTGCCTCTGCGGAGGAAACTACCGCGGCGGCAGAGGAGGTCAGCGCCGCGGCGGAGGAGCAGACCTCGGCGCTGGAGGAGGTCCGTGCAACACTCGCGGACTTCGAAGAGGTCGTCCAGAAGCTCATGGAAGAGGTCAACCGGTTCAAGCTTTGAGCCAGCTCCGTTCCCTGTACCTCCCCCTGCTCTCTATTTCTTCTATCTTCTCCTCGATTTCTTTCCTCGCCTCTTCGCCGAGAACCTCAGCGTAGCCCTCAAGAACGGCCTTAAAGCCCTCTTCAAACCATGTGTAGTGCGTGCTCTCCATTGCCCTCCTGAGAAGGTGCAGGTCAACGCCCCTCGCCTCGAGCGTCGAATCAAAATCGGCCAGACCGAAGTCTATGAGGTAGACCTTCCCGTCGCGGAGAATCATATTGCTCGTTGTTAAGTCGCCGTGAACGATGCCGGCTTTGTGGAGCCTGCCTATCTGCCTTCCGACTTCCCGGCAGAGGCTTAAGCGTTCGTCCATCGGGACTTCTTCAAGGTGCTCCTTCAGGCGTTTTCCCTCTATGAACTCCATCACTATTACCATGTCGCGCAGGTTGACCTCGTAGACGTACGGGCAGTTAACGCCGAACTCCTTCGCCCTGTGGAGAATTCTTGCCTCCCTGACGGTCCGCTCCTTCCTCAGTTTGACGTCTATTTCCTGAATCCTGTACCTCTTCGGAACCCTGCGCTTCACGATTACCCTCTCATTCAGCAGGTCAACGCCAAATACCTCCTCAAAGGTCCCCTCGTAGATTTTCGCCTCGGCTCCCTGGGCTATGAGCTTCATTCCACCACCAATTTTAGCTCCTCCCTAAGGTTTTAGCCCTTTCCATAACCATTCTCGAATTTTTCTGTCGATTGACCAAAATTAGACCAAAAATTTGAACAATTTGAACCAAAAATTTATATAGAGCGCTGACGAACTGATTCCGCAAAAAGGCAAAACGTTTGGAGGAATGTCAAAATGAGCATGAGCGGACAGCCCGTTATAATACTCCCGGAGGGAACCCAGAGGTACGTCGGAAAGGACGCCCAGAGGCTTAACATCCTCGCCGCGAGGATTGTCGCCGAGACGGTTAGAACCACCCTCGGTCCGAAGGGTATGGACAAGATGCTGGTTGACAGCCTTGGAGACATCGTCATCACCAACGATGGAGCTACCATTCTCGACAAGATTGACCTTCAGCACCCAGCCGCGAAGATGATGGTTGAGGTTGCGAAGACTCAGGACAAGGAGGCCGGTGATGGTACCACCACTGCCGTCGTTATCGCAGGTGAGCTTCTCAAGAAGGCTGAAGAGCTCCTCGACCAGAACATTCACCCGAGCATAATCGTCAAGGGCTACACTATGGCAGCTGAGAAGGCTCAGGAGATACTCGACGAGATAGCCATCAAGGTCAACCCCGACGACGAGGAGACCCTCCTCAAGATAGCCGGCACCTCAATCACCGGAAAGAGCGCCGAAGCCCACCGCGAGCTCCTGGCTAAGCTCGCCGTTCAAGCGGTTATGCAGGTCGCCGAGAAGGAGGACGGGAAGTACAAGGTTGACATCGACAACATCAAGATAGAGAAGAAGCCCGGCGAGAGCGTTGACGAGAGCGAGCTCATCAGGGGTGTCGTCATAGACAAGGAGGTCGTTCACCCGAGGATGCCGAGGCGCGTCGAGAACGCCA
>NZ_JAMOQU010000035.1 GCF_027063845.1 Thermococcus sp. | reverse complement strand
GACATCGACAACATCAAGATAGAGAAGAAGCCCGGCGAGAGCGTTGACGAGAGCGAGCTCATCAGGGGTGTCGTCATAGACAAGGAGGTCGTTCACCCGAGGATGCCGAGGCGCGTCGAGAACGCCAAGATTGCCCTCATCGGCGATGCCCTTGAGGTCAAGAAGACCGAGACCGATGCGAAGATAAACATTACCAGCCCGGACCAGCTCTTCGACTTCATAGAACAGGAGGAGAAGATGCTCAGGGACATGGTCGAGGCGATAGCCAAGACCGGGGCCAACGTTCTCTTCGTCCAGAAGGGCATTGACGACCTCGCCCAGCACTACCTCGCCAAGCACGGCATAATGGCCGTCAGGCGCGTTAAGAAGAGCGACATGGAGAAGCTCGCCAAGGCAACTGGGGCGAAGATAGTCACCAACGTTAAGGACCTTACCAGCGAGGACCTTGGTGAGGCCGAGCTTGTAGAGCAGAGGAAGGTTGCCGGAGAGAACATGATTTTCGTCGAGGGCTGCAAGAACCCGAAGGCGGTAACCATACTCATCAGGGGCGGAACCGAGCACGTCGTTGATGAAGTCGAGAGGGCGCTTGAGGACGCCATCAAGGTCGTCAAGGACGTCATGGAGGACGGTGCGATACTCCCAGCCGGCGGTGCTCCTGAAATCGAGCTCAGCATCAGGCTCGACGAGTACGCCAAGCAGGTCGGAGGTAAGGAGGCTCTGGCCATTGAGGCCTTTGCCGAGGCTCTCAAGATAATCCCGAAGACCCTTGCCGAGAACGCCGGACTCGACCCGGTTGACATAATGGTCAAGGTCATCAGCGAGCACAAGAACAGGGGCCTCGGAATCGGCATAGACGTCTTCGAGGGCAAGCCGGCGGACATGCTTGAAAAGGGTATCATCGCTCCGCTCCGCGTTCCGAAGCAGGCAATCAAGAGCGCCAGCGAGGCTGCCATAATGATACTCCGCATCGACGACGTCATCGCCGCCAAGCCCAGCAAGTCCGAGGGAGGACAGGCCGGCGGAATGGGCGGTATGGGTGGAATGGGCGGCATGGACATGGGCATGTGAAGCCCTTTTCTACCCATTTTTGACCAAAAGGTTTTATTTTTCAATTCTTCGCATTTCTTCTGGGGGGTGAGCCATGGGATTAGAAATGTGGCTAAGAACAGGACTGTTGATGGCAATCTTAACTGGACTGCTTATGGGAATAGGTTACCTTCTCGGCGGGCCACAGGTGGCGTTTATAATGTTCCTCTTCGCCATGCTCTTCAACTTCATAACCTACTGGTACAGCGACCAAATCGTGCTTAGCTGGTACAACGCGAGGATAGTTGACGAGATGGAGGCGCCAGAGCTCTACGCGATAGTCAGGAGCCTCGCCGAGAGGGCTGGACTTCCAATGCCCCGGATAGCGATAATCCCGACCGAGACTCCGAACGCCTTCGCCACCGGAAGGGACCCGAAGCACGCTGTCGTCGCCGTAACCCAGGGGCTACTGAGAATCCTCGACAGGGACGAGCTTGAGGGTGTCCTCGGCCACGAGCTCACCCACATCAAGAACAGGGACATCCTGATAAGCACCGTCGCCGCGGCGATGGCCGGGGCGATAATGCAGCTCGCCTACTGGGCGCGCTGGATAGCAATATTTGGCTCCTACGACGACAGGGAGGACAGCGGAAACATAATCGCCGCAATCCTCGTGGCTGTCCTAGCGCCAATCGCGGCGATGCTGATTCAGGCAGCGATAAGCCGTTCGAGGGAGTTCCTTGCTGACGAAGGCGGTGCAAAGCTCAGCGGAAAGCCCTGGGCCCTGGCCAGCGCGCTCCTCAAGATTGAGCAGGCCGTTCGCTACAGGCCGATGCGCGAGGGCAACCCCGCAACCGCCCACATGTTCATCATCAACCCCTTCAGGGGGATGAGCATCGCCGAACTGTTCTCAACGCACCCGCCGACGGAGAAGAGAATCGAGAGGCTCAGGAAGATAGCCGAGGAGATGGGCTACGTCCCCAACTTCTGATTCAATTTTTATGTAATTCGATGATTCTTTAATTTGACAATTCTTCACTTTCCTTTGTCAGCCTCGGTCAGCCTCGAGAACTACCCGACGCACGTCTTCGCGGAGGGCGAGCTTATTCACGAGGCGGACTGGTGATTTCAGCTTTCCAGCTTTTCATACTTTTCAACAAGCTTTAAAACGACCTCGTAAAGCTCGTCAATTCTCTGGAGGCCTTCCCCCACTATTTCAAGGTTTAATCTATCGTACTTGTGGACTATGGCGTTCCTCAAACCGTTGTAAGCCCTGAGGAGGTTTGCGTCTGCTTCGGAAATGACTCCGTGTTTTACGAGTCGTTCGATGTTTGTATAATCGTCCTCGACAGTCACGCCGAGGTCTCTGACGAGCATCGCAACGATGTCCATCGCTATATCCACCCAGAGCTGAAGGGAGTATAGCAGTGCCCTCTGGGTAACCTCGTCCCCCATCTCATGGCTCTTTATGAACTCGTACTCCTCTTCAAACCTCTCAAGCTTCTCTAAGTACCTTTGCCTTCTCACGGGCGCGCCTCCTCAGTTTTACTTTCTCCCTCACACTTTCAAACCGATTCTCCCTAATCCTGCGCTCCATGTCCTCCCACACCTTCCTGAACTGGTAGAAATACTCCGAAAGCTCAAGCTCGTCTCCATAGATTACAACGTGATTCCTAATGACCTCAATCTGGACGTAAAGCGGAAGTTCCTCGAAGACCTTAACGTCGTACTTTCCACCGAGTTTCTGGAGAACCCGCCTGTAAACCCCCGGCTTTGGTTTAACGAGGCACACATCAACGTCGCTTCTCTTTGTAGCATTTCCCTTTGCGTGAGAACCGTAAAGGAGAATACCCATGCATAAGCCCTCGAACTCTCGGAAGTCCCGGCGTATTTCCTCGATGAGCTCATTCTTCATGATATCATATTCCCCACTCGCTAAAATAAGCTTTTCTCAGAGGTCAACGCTCCTCGTCATCGCGCCGTCTATGATGACCGTCGAGCCGAGCATGTACTCTGCATCATCGCTGAGCAGAAAGGCCACGAGCGAGCCGAGTTCAGACCATCTACCGGTCCTGTGAAGGGGCGTTCTGCCGAGCACCTCGCGTTCCCACGTTTCCTCAAAGGGCTCTCCCCTCGCCTCGGCAACCGCTTTGAGGTTCTCCCGCGCACCGGGCGTGTCGAAGCTGCCGAGCAGAACGGAGTAAGCACGGATTCCCTTACCTCCGTATGTCCTCGAAACGCTCTTCGCCAGCTGAACAAGTCCGGCGCGCGTTACATCGGCGAGGACAAGTGGTGGCATGGGCTCCTTTATCGAGACAGAGTTCAGATAGACGAGAACACCCTTCCGCTTCTTTTCGAGCCACGTTTGAACCAGGAGTGTCGTTAGATAGCCCGGCGCCACCGTGTGAAGCGCTGAAGCCTCAATCCAGTCAAGGTAAGTGGCTTCGTGGAGGAGGCACGGCTCACAGCGGACGTTTCCGGCGTTCCAGACGAGGGCGTCAACTCCCCCGAGGAGCTCCCAGCTTTCTTTCACGAGATTCTCAAGCTCCCTCTGGTCAAAAAGATTGGCCTCAACGGAGTAAACCTCGCCGTAACTCCTGAGCTCGTCGAGGGCCTTTCTCAGGTTCTCCTCGTTTCTGGAGCTTATAACAACCCTTGCGTTCCTCCTCAAAAGCTCCCTCGCGACGTTGAAGCCTATCCCGCGCGAGGATGCCGTCACTATTACGCCCATTCCCCCAAGGTCGACCTCAATCATGGTAGCACCTTCCCCCCAGCGGCTAATAACCTTTGTCCTCCTGACGAATTAGGCTTCCCGAATTTGGGGAATCTCCGTCACTATGGCAAGTTTTTTGGGAAAAGAAACTTAAAGTGCAAAACCTTCGGTTTTCAACAAGTTTTTCTAAAAATTTTGGGGGTGATAAAGTGAAGTTCTACGTCTGCAGGGAGAAGAGCGAACCAAAGCCCTTCAAGGTTGCAATCATCGGCGCAGGTCCAGCGGGGCTTACAGCGGCGGGCTACCTCGCGTGCAGGGGCTACGAGGTTCACGTCTACGACAAGATGCCAGAGGGCGGGGGGATGGTCGCCTTCGCGATTCCAGAGG
>NZ_JAMOQU010000034.1 GCF_027063845.1 Thermococcus sp. | reverse complement strand
CTTGGAAGAACCCCAAGGACATGAAGCCCGAATATGCGGCCCTCCAGGAGCCACTCGGAAACGCGGTTGATACCGTTTTAGCCGGCCCGATAGCGGGCAGGAGCACGCTCATAACCGGAGCCGGCCCACTCGGGCTGCTCGGAATAGCAGTGGCCAAGGCAAGCGGTGCTTATCCGGTCATAGTCTCCGAGCCCAGCGACTTCAGGAGAAAGCTCGCCAAGAAGGTTGGGGCGGACTACGTCGTCAACCCCTTCGAGGAAGACCCAGTCGAGGTCGTCATGAGCATAACCGATGGAGCTGGTGTCGAGGTCTTCCTAGAGTTCAGCGGCGCACCGAAGGCCCTTGAACAGGGCCTTAAGGCGACGACTCCAGGAGGAAGGGTCTCGCTCCTCGGCCTCTTCCCGCGCGATGTCACGCTCGACTTCAACAACCTCATAATCTTCAAGGCCCTGGAAATCCACGGCATCACTGGAAGGCACCTCTGGGAGACCTGGTACACCGTCTCAAGCCTCATCCAGAGCGGAAAGCTCAACCTCGACCCGATTATCACCCACAAGTACAAGGGCTTTGACAAGTTCGAAGAGGCCTTTGAGCTTATGAGGGCAGGCAAGACAGGTAAAGTCGTCTTCTTCCCCCAGGAGTGATTTTTCCTCCTTTTCTTTCACCGCAATTCTTAAGTAAACCCTTCCGCATTTCAAGCGGAGGTGTTGGAATGGAGCTGAGCTACCAGGAAAAGCTCACCCTCATCAAGCTCAACGAACTGAAAAAAGCGAAATTCGAGGAGCTCGTCAAGGAGACCGGACTTGACCAGGTAGCGGTTATGAGAGCCGTCCTCGGCCTGCAGGCGAAGGGCCTGGCTAAGCTTCACGAGAGGAGCGAGAGGGTCGTTAAGCTCACCGAGACGGGAAAGAAATATTCTGAAATTGGTCTCCCCGAGTGGAGGGCCCTAAAGCTCCTCCGCGAGAGAGGAAAGGTTACTCTCGACGACCTTAGAGAAGTCCTCAGCGACGACGAGCTTAAACCGATAGTCGGTCTCCTCAGGAAGGAGGGCTGGGCGAGCGTCAGGAAGGAGGACGGCAAGCTAATCCTTGAAATCACCGAGAAGGGGCTTAGAGCTGAGGAAAGACCTATTGACAGGGCCCTCAAGCTCCTCGCCGAGAAAAACGTTGTCCCAGTCAAGGAAATCGAGAAGCTCATTCCTGTCAAGGAGCTCAAGAGGAGGAAAATAGGAGAAGAAGAGACTCTAACCGAGAGGGAAGTCGAGATTACTCCGGAGGGCGAAAAGCTTGCGCCAAAAGTCGAGCTAAAGAGGGAAGTTTCCGTCCTAACGCCGGAACTCATAAAGTCAGGCAAATGGCGCGAGGTAGAGTTCAGGCGTTTTGATATAAAGGCCCCCGTGAGGAGGATTTACCCGGGCAAGAAGCAGCCCTATCGCGCTTTCCTCGACAAGATAAGGAGAAG
>NZ_JAMOQU010000033.1 GCF_027063845.1 Thermococcus sp. | reverse complement strand
ACGTTATCGTGCCGTCTATGTCAAGGGATATAGCCTTAATCCTCATTCTCTCACCCGAAGACGGGAAAGATGGGACCGATATAAGCCTTTCTACCCATCAATGGTCCTTCATAATCTCCCTCAAAACGCTGGTCGCGTAGATCCCTTTCGGGAGGAAGAAGCGGAAGCACATTCCAGTCCCGGGAACGTAGCCGTAGGTCATGCCTATTGGGCGGATTAAGAGCTCTCTCCTGCCCCCGGGCTCGGCCATCGGCTTCGGGAGCTTTTTGAAGGCGTCGAGGGCTATTCCCTCTCCCTCAAGGATTTCCTCTTCAAGTTCGCCTGGAAGTCCCCTGGCTCTCCTCATCGCAAAGCCGAAGAGCGGGCCCGAAACCATAGCCTCGCCCCTTTTCACCTTCTCGCGGACGAAGCTGATGTTCGTCTCGGTGACGCGGTATGTTCTGTCGCGGTACGGGATTCCCCCCTTCAGCTGGACGACGATATCGCCGACGAGCGGTTCGCCGAGCGGCAGCTCCTCGATTCTCCTCGACAGGTAGAGGTTGAAGAGGTAGCTCTGATAGGCGTGGATAAAGATGCGCATTATCGGGAGCGGAAGCGAGAGGAAGGCCTTTTTCCAGCTTCCGGTCTTCTTGTATGTGTAGAGCAGGGTTCTCTCGTAGCGGAGAAAGCGCGGGAACTCCTCCAAAGCCCTATCCACGTCTTCAGTCTCCCAGAAGTTCTTCCTTGCCTCATCGCCCTCCATGCTCCCGTCGGCGTAGCCGAGGAAGAGCCTCGCCGCCTCATCAAACTCCCCCTGGAGGAGGAGCTTTCCAATCAGGTGGTTCACGACCCTCCTCTCGCCGAAGCGCTGGTAACCGAAGTAGTTGGGAAAGCCACCCTTCTCGCGGAGCTCCCGAATTATTTCTTTAGTCCTATCAAAGGCACACCCATCAACGTCCCGAATGATTATCCTAAAGCGGTTGCCAAGCAGATGGCCGAGCTTTATGAACCGGCCGTAGGAGACGAACCTCAGCTCGACGTCCCGGATTTGAAGGGATTCGACCTTCTCCTTAGCCCCGGCCGGCACGCTTATGTACTGGTAAGTTACGGCGTGCCTGTCCTTTGTCCCCGCGAAGCCTATATCACGGTGGCTTATCCCGGCGCGCTTGGCAATCTCCTTTATCACTGCCATAGTGTCCCAGTTGCGCTTTTTGAGGAGAAAAATCGCGTGCTTCCTCCCCTCGAAGATTTGAGGAATGGGATCCTCAATCACCACGAAGTCCTCGGGAAAGGCCTTGATTTTACCCCCTATCCCGGGCTTCTCGCTCAGGTGCCGAAACTGGGAGAAGAACTCGCGGTAGTCCATCTCACTCACCTATAAACCTCAAGAGCTCTTGGAAGGATTTACAGTTTCTCTTGAGCCTTTCAAAGTTGAGCCTGTGTACATAGTCGGGCAGTTTGTGCTTGGCATACCCTTCCCGCTTTTTTAGCTCATCAGAGGGTTTAATGCTCCAATTGTAGCCCAAACTCCTGCAAATCCACTCCTCGATTTCATACTCAAAGAGGAGGATTTTGACGGGTGTTTTTACTCCTTTTGGAATGTGTTTTTTCACATCGTTTTTTCGGGTGGCGTAATTAGCAGGCCCGTCTCCATCGTAAACCACGAGAATAAAATCGGGTCTGGCGAGTTCTGCAACTTTAATAATCTTGGTGAGCTTGGGATTGCAGAGAAACGGGGCATGAATAGGATTTTTTCTTCCCGTTATTCTCTTGAGTTTAATATTGGCAAGTCCTTCCTGGTTCAATCTGTTTAAAAGACGCTTAAAGAACTCCCCACCGTAGGCATCCTCTGTTATTATCACTATTTCTCTCGCCATGGGCATCACTGCTCATCGTTTTCAAACAGTGAGCCGTAGAGCCAGCCTTCGCTCAAAGTAATACCCTTCTCGTTGAGGAACTTCTTGATTTTCTCAGGATTTCTTATCCTTTTGAAAACTGTCTCACCTTCCTCTTTATCAACGAGCACAAGGTTAGAGGGCTCTACTATATCCACTACAACTGGCGAGTGGGTCGTAATGATAACTTGGCTCTCGCTCTCTCTGAGGGTGTCTATTATCAGCTCAAGGGTCTCAGGATGGAGCGAGTTCTCAATTTCGTCGATTATCAAAAGTGGAGGCTTTAGGTAGACGGCCGTTAGCAGTGCGAGAACTTTATAAAAGCCGTCCGAGATGCATGGGGGGGCGAGTTCGAGGTCGTTTTCAAAGACCTTCATCATAACCCTGCCGTCTTCCGTCAGCTGGAAGAATACCCTCATGTTTGGAAACGCCATTGATAGGGGCTTGGCTATCTCATCTGGAAGCCTTCCTTCGCGGAGCCAGATGTTGTAGAGGAGGGGAACAAGGTTGGAGGCATCTTCTTTGAGGGTTGTCTCTTTGCGTGGATAGGGAGGAACCCGTAAGTGTGCCATATAAACTTGACGTAAGGAAGAGTTCCTCCTAAAAAACTGGAGTATTAATGAGCTTAATCTCCTTCCTTCTAGTTGATAATCTTTTGTGTCGGGAAAAATTATGGGGAGGGGATTGTTTCTTTGGCCTAGCCCTAAATAATATATTTTGTGGAATGAAGTAAATTTCACTGTCGTTACACTCGATTCTGATTCTATAATGATCAGTAACGGAGCTTCAGTAAGGAATTTCCACAAATCTAAAAGAGTCCTATTAGGGGAAAAATTAAATTCAAATTTTTTCTCTTTTAAAACATATCGTATTCTAGAAAGTAGCTTTTTTGACGTCTGACTTAAATCTTCAGTGGGTTTGAGGCGTATTAGACTTTCAAGTTTAGACAACTCTTTGAAGATACTTTCTGACCAATTCTCGCTATACTCAACCTGCACAATATCTCCGCTCTTTGTTATTTTTATGTAACCAACTACCTCAAGAGTCTCCTTCAGAATTCTGAAACTTCCCCCTGTCCCCGTAAAGGTCGTCTCAAAGTAGACGTCGTAACCCTCAACGTCAAAGAGCATCCCTATGGTTATTGGAAGCTCCTCTTTTCCAGCCCAGACGACGTTATTGTAGCCCCACCACTCCAGAAAGGGGTTTTCGTCCCTCTCAACGTAGATTTTTCTGAGAAGCTTGAAGACCTCAACGAGGTTCGTTTTACCCGAGGCATTGGGACCGATTAGAACGTTGAACTTATCAAGCTCTATCTCACAATCCTTGAGGCTTTTGAAGTTCTTAACAACGAGCTTCTTTAACTTCACGCTCTCACCGAAGACTAAAAACGATTAAATGATTAAAAGGGTTCCGCTCACACCAGCTTTAAATGGCCAGTAACCTTGTCCACCAGCTCCTCGGGGCCGGGCCCGATGGCGAGAACGGTAATCGTCCCGGGAGGGATTTCCGTTAGTCCGGCGTCCCTTATCAGTGCCGTAGGGAGACCGAGCTTCTCAGCCTGGGCTTTCAGCTGGAACAGCTCCTCAAGGTTTTCCGCTTTAACAACTACCTTCTTCTGTCCTTCGTTGAACCAGGCTTTGAACCACTCGGGCTTCTCCTTCTGGGCCTTTAGGGTGGCGGTTACTGCGCCGTGAGCCACCTGAACCGCGAACTTGCCCTTGCTGAGCTTTAAGTCCTTCCGCGAGACGATAACCTGCTTGTACTTGAACGCGCTCATGGAAGAAAAGGGATGGAAGGGATTTAAAAAATTGACTAAGGTCAAAGCAGCTCTATCTCATCCTCTTCCTCATCCTTCTTTGGCAGTCCTCCTGGGCGCCTCTGCTTCTTCCTCAAGACCTTCTCTTTGAGGGCCTCAAGCTCGCGCCAGTAGTTGTAGGTGACTCCCGCAAGGACGAGGGTCACCAGAATGAAGATTATCGCCAAGGGCTTCCAGGGGTTGCTCTCCTTCTTTGGTGGAACGTAAGCTGAGGCGACGCTGAGTATCTGCTCGGCGAGCGGGGTGGCGTTGTCCATCTTCGCGAGGGTCTGATTGATGTACGCTGGAAGCTCCTCGGGCTTGGGCCAGACCTTGACTTCCTTGACAATGACCTCCGGCGGAATGCTGTTCACGGTGACAACGGTTCCGAAGTTAACCTCGTGGGTGTTTCCAAGGGGGTCGAGGTACTTGAGTGTGGCCTTTACAAGGGAAAGGTTCTCCCTAAGAACCTGCAGGGGAACCTTGACGGTCTTAACGTCGCCGGCCTTTATCGTGCCGAGGTTCAGCACGGTCTGGCCCTTCAGCGACTTCGGATAGGTAAGCACCAGTGTCGCGTTCTTGATGAACTCGTAGGTCGGGTTGCCCTTCGAGGCCTGAACGGTCAGGGAAAGCGTTACCGTGTTGTTCACCTTGGCGGTGACGTAGTTGCTCCAGGTGCCGTTGTAGGCGAGGGCGTTAAGGGAAAGCTTGGGTATGGCGTAGACTTCGATGTCGGTGAGCGGGGCCGAGTAGATGGTCTTCATCTTGCCGGTCTCAAGGCTCTGGTCGTCGTAGTACGTCACGAGAACCTTGCCGATGTCGAACTTGCCGACCTTCGTGGGCCTGAGGACGTAGACGAGCATTGGGAGCTTGGTAAATGCGGGAAGGTTCTTTATCTGCCAGCTCTTGGTCATGCTGACGAGCTGGAAGCCGTTTGGAATCGGAGCCGCGACGTTGAGCTGATATGCATCGCCCCTGCCAAGGTTCTCAACGCCTATCGAGAGCACTATGTCCTGCCCGAGGAGAACTTTCTTCGGGACGGCGGTTATGTTGGCAACGACCTGAGCCGAGCGGAGTATTGGATTAACTTCGGCTTCAATCGGGCCATAGACCTTGAGTATAGCCCTCTTGTAGTCGGGCTGGGTCTTGGAGATGGCCACGAGGAATGGGGTTCCCGGTATGGCCTTGGGAACGTCGCCTGCTTCTAGGGTGTAGGTTGCGTAGGTTTTATTGGCAGTGTAAACTTCTACCCTCGCCAAATCGGGAATCACTGAGAGGAGCTTGAAGTAGTAGGTGGTGCCGTTGTACTTAACCGGAAGCCTCTCTCCAACGTAAACGATGTCATTATAGAGGATTGTTGTCTCAACAACGGGAGTCGTTGGAGTTTCTTGGCCTTCCTGTCCGGGGACAGTCACTTTGAGTGTTGTGGACGCAACCCTCGGAACGTATAGATTTATGACAGCACCGCTGTTCTTAGTGGTGTTAACCACCTCTATCGAGAGGTAGCTAACGTACGTATGTATGTCATCCAGCTTGTATGAAACGGACCTTGACTGACCCTTTGGGATTTCAAGGGTGTACGAGGCTCCGTAGGGCATTCTAACCGTGAAAGTGGCCTCGGTATCGGAAACGGAGAGGAGCTTTATTTGTATCTGGGGGAATCCGGAGGGAAGGCTGAACTCAGTACCAACGGGTATGGCCTTGCCCGAGTAGAGCTTGGTGAGCGGGGAGCTTATCGTCAGGAGCACGGATTTGGAGTCGCTCTTAATCCAGAGCACCGAGACGTTGAGGAGCATCTTATCGGGGTCACTGGAGGGATACGCCAAAGACTTGCCCACCTTAAGAACGGCGCTCATCCTGCCATCGGGGCCTTCAACAGTTAGATAAACGCTGTCCCAGCCAAGGCTCGCATCGGTAAACTTAACAGTGTACGGGCCCAGCTGGGCACTGCCTCCGAGGGGCAGACTGATACCTGTGACACTGGCGTACTTAATTTCTGACGCACCGACACTCCCGATGTGAAGTGCGGATAAAGAGACGAGTACCGCCAAGATTAAAGCCACGAGTTTTCTCATTATGCATACCTCCGTACACCAATATGTACACAATTGCCTACACAATGAAAGGGAGGAAGGTATAAAGGCCTTACGGTGTGAGCCTCTTCCTGTCCCTCGGGAACAGGATAACCTCCCTGATGTTCGGCAAATCGAGCATCTGCTTTATCAGCCTCTCAGCTCCAAGGCCGAAGCCACCGTGCGGGGGCATTCCGTAGCGGAAGGCCTTGAGGTAGAACTCGAAGCTCTCTGGGTTGAGTCCCTTCTCCTTAATCTGTTCGACGAGAACATCAACGCGGTGTTCCCTCTGCCCACCGGAGGTTATCTCGACGCCCCTGTATTCCAAATCAAAGGCCCTGCAGATTTCTGGCTTTTCATCGTACTTCATTATGTAGAAGGGCTTGGCCTCGCTCGGGTACTTGTAGAGGAAGTAGAGCGGAGCGTTTTCGTTCTCCATCATGTACTTCCCGAGGAGTCTCTCGCCCTCGGTGTCTATGTCCTCGCCCCAAGGGATTTCCTTGCCGAGGTCGGCGAGAATCTCAAGGGCCTTATCGTAGCTCAGCCTCGGGAACGGAAGCTTCGGCTCCTCCAGCTCGAAGTTGAGGGTCTCAAGCTCCCTCGCGTTGTGCTCGCGGACGTAGTTGATGGTGTGAGCGACGAGCCTTTCAAGGAGCTCCATTACCTCCTCCTCGCTCTCGATGAAGGCCATCTCCGCGTCAATGCTCCACGCCTCGTTGAGGTGCCTCGTTGTGTTGTGCTCCTCCGCCCTGAAAATCGGTGCTATCTCGTAAACCCTGTCAAGGCCCGAAGCCATCATAATCTGCTTGTAGAGCTGTGGGCTCTGGGCGAGGAAGGCGTCCTTCTCGAAGTACTTCATCGGGAAGAGCTCTGTTCCGCCTTCGGTTGCAGTCGCTATAATCTTGGGCGTGTGAATCTCGATGAAGCCGTTCTCGTGGAAGAAATCCCTGACCGCCTTGAAGACACTCGAGCGTATCTTGAAAATCGCCATTACTTCGGGCCTTCTGACGTCCATGAATCGGTTGTCTAAGCGAGTGTCGAGCTCGGCCTTAACTTTACCGGTCGGGTCGAGGGGCAGAGGTGTCTCCGCCCTGCTGAGGACCTCAAGCTTCTCCGGGAGAATCTCAAAGCCGAGCTTCGCCTTGGGCGTGAAGTTTACAATTCCCTCGACGGCTATGACGTCCTCGGCGTTGAGCTTCGGAATGAGCTTGAATATCTCGGGGTCAACCTTCTTCTTTGGAGCCGTAATCTGTACTATCCCCTCCCTGTCCCTGAGCCAGAGGAACTTGATTCCGCCTAAATCCTTGACTTCCCACACCCAGCCGGCCACCTTAACGCGCTGGCCGTTGAGTTCCTCGGTTATCTCGCTAGAGTAGTGCGTCCTGTACATGGCCATCCCCAGAAGGAGTAGGGGCGAGCTTTTAAAGGTATTCGATACACGGGGAAGAAACGAAGAAGCCGGAGGAGGGTCAGACAAACGAAATCTTGACTTCCTTCCCGACTATCTGGCTCAGGACGCTCTCGAGTATCTCAGGCTTCTCCGGGAGCTTCTTCCTGTCCCTGCCGAAGACGAGAACCTTGTAGTAGGTCTCTCCGCCGGGCCTGTAAACGACGTTGACGCCGAAGACGCCGGCAGGGTAGAGCAGGTCGGAGGCGAGCTTCTTGAGCTCATCGGTTGATTCCGCCTTCATGCCCTCGATAACCCTAACGCGCTTTCCGAGCTCCCTTATGAGGGTCTTTATGTTCTTCCCGCCCTTGCCAATGGTTATCGGGACGTCTCCCTCCCCGACAACGATAACGATAAGGTCTCCAGCCTCGACGGCCTTCTTGAACTCAATGTCAACGTCGCCGAGGAGCTTGTAGAGTAAGCGTGCAACCTTAACGTCCAGCTCGGAGATTATACCCTCCTGGAGCTTTTTCTCGTCAGCGGGGCAGAGAATGTCGTCGGTCTTGAGACAAACCTCACAGATTGGCGCCTTCACGTTCTCACCTCCTTAGAATGACCTTGATGGGCTAACCCTTAATTCAGGAAGCCCTTTAAAAAGGTTATTATGTGGCCCAAAAGGGGAAGAACTCAAAGCTCGCCCTCGATTTCCCGCCGAATTCTCTCGATGAACTGGACCGTGAAGCGGTGCCTGTCCTCGGCGATGCGCTTTGCCGTTTCGGTGTACATTAAGTCTTTGAGCTTGAGTATTTTCTCCTCGAAGTGCCTCAGGGAAGCCTCAACGTCCCTTCCGTGTTCGCCAGAGTACATGAAGACTCTCGCTATACCTATCGCGCCTATTGCGTCGAGCTTGTCCGCGTCGCTGAGTATCTTGGCTTCAAGCGTTCTTGGTTCAGGGCTCCTTGAAAAGCGGTGGGCCTCGATTGCATGGGCAACCGCTTCGGCCTTTTCCTCGGGATAACCAAGGCTCAGAAGGAAGCGCTTAGCTATCTTCGCGCCCTCTACCGCGTGGTCTTCAACTTTGCCAGCGTCCTCAAGAGGCCTCGCTATGTCGTGAAGGAGCGCGGCCAGAGCGAGAATTTCGAGGTCCGCCCCTTCCTCCCTCCCGATATGCATACAGAGGTTGAAGACCCTCTCCACGTGGCTGAATCCGTGCGTTCCCTCCCTCTCAAAGAAGCCCCTCGCGAACTCACGCGTCCTCTCTATGAGCGCCCGCGTCCTGGCGTCGGGTATGAACTCCTCAAGCTTCATGGCACATCGGTTGGAGAAAAAGGAAGGGGTTTAAAAGCCTTTGGCGTTGTCAACGCGCCGTTTCTCCCTCAAAAGTTCAACTCCTTCTTTGAAGACGCCCCCATTATTGACTTCATCTTCAGCAGTGAATTCCCAGAAACCACCTGTTTCAAACCTACCATCTTTCATGACCTTCCCAATTTCCCAGAGAAGGTTTTTCAGAGCTTTATTGCCCTTCAAACTCGGGCCACGAATCGTCTGTGCTGCCTTTACGACACCCCTGTCAAGATAAAGGCGCCAGGAGGTGCCTCCGTTGTGAACCCTGAGTTCCCCTTTGTAGGTGGTGAGCAAGAGGAGGAGTGAATCAAGGTCCCATCCGGGAATTTCCTCACTTATGACACCGTTCTCCACCCTGATTGAGGGGTTCTCGCGGAGGATTTCGGTGACGTCAGCTTCATAGAGCTCAACGGCACGTACCCTCTTGGAACGGGCTATTTCTGATATCTTCTGAAGGGCAGTGTTACCTTCGATTCTCTCACCGCTGAGGACATCCTCTACGAGAGCCCCCAGAATAGCCCCATCGGAAACGAGAACGTAGCCCGTTTTTAGGCTATCACCATCTCGCCAAGAGGCCTTTAAATAGCCCCTCTTAATCTTAGTGAGGAGTTCTCTTGTGCTCTCAAAATCAACCACAACCCCAAGAAACTTCCCAGGCAACATCTCAACCACCCTGCAAAATTAAGTAAAAGAAATGCTCACAGCATCGAGGCAACCTTCTGGGCGTTCCTCTTGAGGTAAATCCTGACGAGGCCGAGGTTGACCTTTGGGTCCGTGAGGACAGTCAGGACTGCGTTTTCACCCGCCTCGACGGTGATGATCTTGCCCTTCGGCGATTCGAGCGTGACTATGTCAACGGCTTCCTCGTGGAAGACCTCATTGGACACGTTGAGTGCAGTACCGTAGATGGTCGCGACCATCGCGGCGACGCTCTCAACGTCTATCGTCCTGTCGCTTGCCTGACCCTCGATGAGGAGACCGTCCTTGCTCACTATAGCAACTCCCTTGACGCCATCAACCCTGAGAAGGTCTGCAATAACGTTCTCAAACATTCACATCACCCCAGAATCAGCATATCAACTTCAACATGCTTGTCCGAAACGCGGATTTCCTTAATCAGGACGTTCTTTCCGCTGAATTTCTTGATGGCAACGGCTATGGCGTTGGCCATCGGGTAGAGCATGGGCTTCATGCCCTTCTTCTCAAGCAACTGGAGCGCATAGAGGTCCATGGGATTGTCGAGCTTCAAGGTGACGCTGTTTCCGTTCACGATGATTTCACCCTTCTCGGCAAACCCGAGGGTGTTTATCATAACCTCCGTGAAGCGGTTGAGGAGCTCCTGGGGGTCATCGCTTCCCTCAAAGTTCAGTCCGTACTCCTCTATCATTGTATTGAGGAGTTCTTCACCTATAGAGTTCCCGAGACCCCTAGCCCCGGCTCCTAACACTTTATAAATCCCGTAAAGGATTAGGTTGTTTATTTTAGTTGCCATTTCCTCAGACCTCTCATTAACCCTCTCCACGACCTTCGCCTCCGTCATGGGTGACACCCCACAAGGGGGAAGAGTGGGGTTAAATGAAATATTATCGAGGAATTTTATCATGAAATACTAGATATAATATTTGCCATCTACTATTCGGAAAAGATTTCGCGTTAGATATATAAACCTGCCAAATTAGTAGCACACAACGACCTATGAAGCTCAAACCAGAGGACGTTGAAAAGATACTGAAGCTCCGAGAGAGTGGAATGAAGCTCGATGAAATCGCGGCGGTGCTGGGTGTGTCGCGAAGGCGCGTACTCCAGGTTCTTAAAACGAAACAGATTAAAACTCCAGGCAGGAAAAAGAAAAAACTTTCATTGGAAACTATAAACACTATTGTTAGCCTGAACAAGATGGGGCATACTATAGATGAAATCCACAACCACCTCTTGAAGATGGGAGTTAAAATATCCCGGTACAAGGTTTGGAGCGTCATCAGGGAGCACAGAACAAAACAAATCTCAGGGGAAATCCTTCAAACGCTTCTTGACTGGGATGCAGTCGTTGGGGTTCTAGTTCTTCACATCACGCTGAAGGAACAGCGCAACAAACTCCTCCTCATAGTGGATGTCAAAAACTGCAAAATACTTCTATGGAAGCTTGCAGAGTCACTTAGGCTTAAATCCATCATAGACACAATCGATGACATTTTAGAATACTTGAAGGGAAAGCGAACCCTAATTCTTCTCTCAAGAACGCCTCCTCTCGTTCCCACCAGAGGCAAAGACAACAAATTGACGAGGCACCTGAAGAACCTTGGAGTCGAATACCAGTGGATAACCTCAGAGGAGCTAATTCGAATTCAAAAACGACTTTCGAGGAGGGTTTCGAAAGAAATCTCTCACGAGAATCCACATGAATGGTTCAAAACAAGGGGAGTTAAGCTTGTTGAGGCGTTTTATTTATCCTGTTTACGACAAATGATAAAGGGAGTTGATAAAAATGAGTCTGTTTGATAGACTTAGGAAACTCCTGAGACCAGAGAGCCAAGAGTTTTTGGACTTTAAAGATATGCTCCTCAGAAAGTTCGAAATAAGCGGCTTCCTTCTCGCAACTACCGAGGGCCTGCCCATAAGCGGGACGCTTGAATCCCCCGAGGAGCTCTCCGCAAAGCTGCCCGAGCTCAAGAAGGGGCTGGCGGAGATAGAGCCCTCTAACGACTACCTTGTGATAACCCCCAGTGCGATTTACTGCATCCTGCAGGTCACGAGCGACGTGATGATGCTGACAAAGGGCACAAGAGTCCTCACCTGGGAGGAAATTGAAGAACTGAAACAGGCCACAAGGGAGGAGCTCAAAATTTAGAGATTGAACTCGACAATCCCCCTCAGAAACTCAACAAAGGCGACGTGAACATCGATTGGAATCCCATCGACGCTCACTTCCCTTTTCTTGCTGACGCCGTCAATGAGGCCACCCTCAACGAGGAGCCTGACAACGAAGGCCTCCTCCCAGCCGGAGAGAAGGTTCTTCCCGAGCTCCAGCGAGGTCTGGGCTATCAGACCATAGGCCCCCCAGTTCGAGACGGCGGAGAGGATAAGCTCATCGGTCTCGATTGTAGAAGCTATCTTCTCCCCGTGCGGGACGTGGCGAACCACCAAATCCCGAACCTTTCCCATGCCAATCTCGTTGCCCCCGTCACCGATTCCAATCGTCGGGATTCCATGTTCTTTAGCCTTCTCCGCGACCCAGTCGAAGGTCTCTCCAACGATTGGAAGGCCGGACATGGAGTAGTGGTTGCCGTCCCGAGCCTTTCCAGGCGTTTCGACGAAGATTACGAGGTCGTAGCCCGAGACGTCTGGTTCTTGGGCAAAGCGCAGGGAAAGGGCCTTCTGGAAGGGAATCATCGCGTTGATGACCTCTTCCTGAGCGAGAATTTCGGCTTCCCCGCCGAGCTCCCTGACGGCACGATATAATGCCAGCGCCCCCGGTGGACCGTCGGTTTCCGGAACGTTCATAGGGGGAATTGGGAACCCCGTAACGATTAGCACTTTTCCATAATTATCTAAAAACAGCTTTGCAGAATTATGTAAAAAATTAAAGTTCCTCCTCCTGTAATCGAGGTATAACCTTCCGACGCCCCTGCCCCCGACGTCGGTGTTTATCAGGTGGGCAATCATTCTTCCACCTCGTAGACAACAACCCTAACCTTCCTGCCCTTGACGGCCTCCTTGAGCTTCCACCAGAGCTCTGTTGGTTCTTCGCTCCTGTGGACGAGCTTATCTTCGGGCCTTATCTCTACCTCCTTCTCCGAGTAGCGGACGAAAACGCCCTCCGCCTCGAACATCTTCATGCCCATCACCCCAGTATCTTCCTAAGCTCGTGGAGGGTTCTAATCTCGTAATCGGCCATGTGATAGCCGTCCAAGCCGTCGCGGTTAATCCAGACGGCGGTCATGCCAACGTGCTTGGCCCCATAAACGTCCTGGCTGAGGGAGTCGCCAACGTAGAGGGCATCTCCAGGCTCAACGCCGAGTTTTTCAAGGGCGTGGAGAAAAATCTTAGGCTCAGGCTTTATCGCCTTCACGTCCTCCCGCGTCACGATTACGTCGAAGTATTTATCGAGCCCGGTAAGTTCGAGCTTGAGCCTCTGGTAC
Source organism: Thermococcus sp. (assembly GCF_027063845.1). Taxonomy (GTDB): domain Archaea; phylum Methanobacteriota_B; class Thermococci; order Thermococcales; family Thermococcaceae; genus Thermococcus. The sequence continues at coordinate 28,665 of NZ_JAMOQU010000033.1, read as the reverse complement.
TCGGGCCCGCTCGTGACGACACCGAGGCGGTAGCCATTGCCCTTCAGCCACTCAAGGGTGGGCACAACGTCCGGGTAAACGTGGAGCTTGTGGGGGTACTTTCTTAAGAGCTCCTCGTAGTTGAGGTCAACGTTGAAGAGCCTGAAGAAGAAGTTCCAGTCGTGCCAGTCGTAGGTGTCCCTCCTTGCCATAATCTCGTTGAGGAATCGCTCCCTCGCTTCCTCTTTAGTGACCCCGAGCTTCTTCGCGAGCTCATCGTAGACCCAGGGAAGGAAGAGCTGAATAAGTGGCATTTCCGTGAGCAGGGTTCCATCGACATCAAAGAGAACCGCCTTCATCCTCCCACCCCTTCACGAGCAACGCGAGTATCTCGACGCCCCTGACGTTCTCATCGGTCACAACGCCCCATATTATGTCCTTCTCGGCGAGGATTTCCTGGAAACGCGACAGTATCTCGTGGGCTCCCCTCAGTGGGAAGTCGTTCCCGACGAGGATTCCAATAAGGCCCCGCTCCCATATTCCCCAGTGCCAGCTGAAGTCAACCCTACCGAGGAGGCGCATTATGCCGACGTTGCCCCCGCGAATCATGTTGAACAGGTCGGCGTAGTCTATGTTGACCAGCATCTGGTTTTCGAGGTAGTAGTAGAGCCTCGAAAAGAGCTCGGCTATCGAGACGGAAGCCCTCTCGAAGGCAACCCCCAAGGGCACGTCCTCGCTCAGAAAGTCCCACAGGGAGTCGTAGAAGACTGTCTCGAAGTTATCGGCCCAAACAGGTTTCTCGTGGATGAGCTCCCTTCTCGGCGTGAGGACGTAGGCGAGCTTTATCGCGTCATGGGGGCTGTGTTCGAGGATTAGGTCAACCAGTTCGAGGTTTATTTCCTTGTCCTCAAAGAGAAGCCACAGAAAGGTGTCCTCGGGCAGGTGCGAGAAGAAGTCCCTGATTCTCTCCGCGTAGCGCCCCGGGCGCAGAAGGTAATGGCCGGGGTTGATTGTCACCCTAACCACGCCGTCGGCGCTTATCCTGTCAACTATCCTGGCTCCAGCGTTGCCGATTCCAACAAAAAGGTGAGTGAAAGAGCGCATCGCAACCCTCACTCGAGGGTCGCGTGCTTCTTCTTCATATCCTTTTCGGTCTTCTGGAAGGTCGCCATGAGGAGGGCTATGATACCGTCAAGGAACACCATCGTCGAGTCCTCGAAGAGCGTTCCCATAGGGGCAATCCACTTGTACTTGGTGAGCATCTGGCGAGCTATGTAGTCGGTCGGGATGTCGGTCTTCGCCCTTCCCGGAATCTCAACGACGACATCGGCCAGCTTTCCGAGGGTCGAGTTGGCGTAGGAGGTTATGGCAACGACCTTTCCGCCCTCCTTCTTGGCTATCTTTGCGGCATCAACTATGCTCGTAGTCTCACCGGAACCGCTGATGGCTATGAGCAGGTCGCCCTGCTCGAAGGCGGGCGTTATGGTCTCACCGACGACGTAGACGTTGAAGTCGAGGTGCATTAGTCTCATAGCGAAGGCCTTTCCGACGAGCCCGCTCCTTCCTGCCCCGTAGATGAATATCTTGTTAGCTCCAATCATGGCATCGACGAAGCCACGAACCTGCTCAAGCTTGAGGCTGTCGGCGACGTTCCCAACGTGCTCAACGATGTCCTTCATGGCCTTTCTGATGGTCTGCATGTACTCGCCCCAGAAGAGGTCGATTATCTGCCTCGTGACCTTCTCCGGGTCCTTGGCCTTGGTTATGGCGCTCCCGACGATGATTATCGTCGCGCCGAGCTCTATGACCTTTGGAATCGTGTCGAGGTTGAGGCCCCCCGCAACGGCAACCGGCACGTTAACGGCCTTAACGACCTCCTCAAGGTCCTGCAGGGGGCTCTTGCCCTGGGCCTGCTCGTCTATACCCGTGTGGACGAGTATATAGTGAACGCCCATCTTTTCGAGCTCTTTGGCGCGCTTGACCTTGTCCTTGACGCCGATTAGGTCGACCATAACCCTGATTCCATACCTTCTCGCGACGTCAACGGCGTCCTTTATGGTCTTGTCGTCCGCGACACCGAGAATAGAAACGACGTCCGCTCCGTGCCTCGCGGCCATCTCGACTTCCAGGGCACCGGTGTCCATTGTCTTGAGGTCGGCGACAATCTTCCTGTCTGGGAAGCGTCTCTTGAGAAGCTCAACGGCACGCATGCCTTCCTTCTTGATGAGTGGCGTCCCGACTTCAAGCCAGTGAGCACCACCGCGAGCGGCCTTCTCCGCTATCGAGATGGCCTGCTCGATGTCGGTCAAATCAAGGGCGACCTGGAGTATCATGGCGAGACCTCCGAAAGGTTTTCGATTTATGGTTTCGGGGCGACTTTTTAAAGTTTGGCTTTGAAAATTTACAAAAAAATGCCGAAAATTTTCGTCAAGGTTTAAAAAAGAAGTCCCTAATCCTTTTCGGTGGGTTGAATGGTCACCTTCATTCCCTTCGGCGAGAGGCCCAACAGGGAAGGCGTGCTCTACGCGCTCCAGCTTTTGAAGAGAAACAAACTGATTGACGACTACGTCATCGTCGAGGCCAGCAGGGTCGAACTGCTCGCGGACAGGGTTCCCCAGGACAGGGCTTACATAATCGGTGAGCACCTCGCCACCTACGGTATAATAGAGAAGCTCCGGCCCAAATCTTTAATCAGCGTTGACGCCCACACGGATTTAATGCACGACTACCTCGACCACGGCTCGTGGCTGGCTTACGCCCTCGAGCGAAGGCTAATCGAGAGAGCAGTTGTGATGGGAGCGGTCCTGATGATTCCGACGACCGAGCGAACCCAGCTCTGGACGAGGCGCATCAAAGTCTTCCCGGCAACGCTAAGGAGCAGGAAAGTTCGCGGGAAGTGGAGGGCCTACAAGAACTTCCAGACCAACTCAGTCGATGAGATAATGGGCGAAGCGAAGAAGTACCTCGGCGAGGAAATCTACCTGACCGTTGATATGGACGTTCTAAGGCCCGAGTACAGGATAGCCCGCTTCCAGCACGGGGAGCTAACGCTCGAGGAACTCCTCGAAATCCTTGAGGCAATAAAGGAGAACTTCAAAATAATCGCTTTCGACATAGCCGAGATTTCCGACAGGCTCAGACGCTCGAGGCTCGGAAAGAAGGCCTTCTTCGAGGTCTTCCAGCTCCTGATGGGGTGATGCCATGCCGATTAGCGACGAGGAGATACGGAAGATAATCATGCCCCTGATGCTATCCGGAGCAAAGATGCTCGACAGACACTGCCCCAAGTGTGGCTCCCCGCTCTTCGAGAAGGACGGAAAGGTCTTCTGTCCGGTCTGCGAGCACAGGAAGAAGCAGAGGGCGAGCGAGATGAAAGGGGTTGAGGAGAGGCTCATGGAGAAACTCACCGAGCTGGCAAACTCAATGCCCGACGACATCGAGGAGCTTGAGAAACACTTAAGGGTTATGGAGCTGATAATCAACCTGTTGGAAAGGTACAAGGCTCTGGAGGGAGGGGAATGAAGAACGTGAAGGTCCTTAAGGCCCTCGAAAACGGCCCGAAGACCGTTGAGGAGATAGCCGAAGAAACCGGCATCAGGCCGATGGAGGTAAGGCGCTACTTACTCCGCTTCGCCGAGAGCGGGAAGGTCGAGAGCTACCAGAAGGACGGCAAGCTTTACTGGAAGCTGAAGGAGAGAGACGAGCTCGAAGAAGAGTTCAAGTACGTTTGAGCCCGTCCACTTTGGATTGAAGGCTGAGTAATCGGCTTTTACTCTCCATCTTTGATTCTTTGTGTTGCGATTTTAACAGGTAGAAATCCAAATAGTTTTTTATACGACCAAATACTACTTAGTGATAGTGATGTCTGTGGCGAAGTTCGCACTGTGGTGGGTTAGGTGGAACGGCTCCGACTACGAGTCAAGGATGACCGTTGGAGGCAGGAAAGCTACTATAGGAGAGATCATTGGTAGAGGATTTGATAAAGTAATATTTCTCGGTGGAGAAGGGGGAGCTCTACACCACAGTGGTCATAGGTATGAAAGTGGTTATCGTGATGGAAGAGAGTTTGCACGCTGGATCTTTTCACTTGGGAGTGTGAAATACTACGTTGCCATCCCCTTCAAATCGCCCGATAGTCAGGTTAGAGGTGACCTCGAGAAGCCATTTGGGGAAACATATTGGAAAGGATGGATTGATGGTGTTTTGAGCGTCGAAGATCCAAACAGAGAGGGATTTTATTGGGCATTAGAAAACGCGTGGATGTTTCACGAAAAACAAATAAAGATGGGTGGGGGTCTGCCCATTGAGTTATTTGAGGAAATTAGCGAATACATACATGATTTTAATTATAAGCTAGTGTGGATACCAAAGCTAGGTACTTTATACTGGGAAAGCAGTGACATACAAAAGGCCAAACCTCTCGTTGATTATATCTTTGTGCAACCCCACTATTATCAATCATCTACAATACCCTATATTGAAGGTGGAGTAACGAAGAAAAAACCCTACACGTTTGATGTTCTTAAAAATGAGTATCTTCCAATAACTATCGAGAAGCTGGGTGTATATTGGGAAATGGAAGCTGATGAATCCGTTCTGGGACACTGTGGAAATTGTAGAAAATGTCCAGGTTCAGGGGAAAGGATTTCTTCTGAATGTACGGTTTATGCCTCAGATTATATGCGTGCTCAGATAGAAAGTGGAAGGGTTTTCAAACATTTGGCATATTATTTCGGAACTAACTTTGAGGTTTTGGATAAGCTCAATACCTATTGCATGGAGAGATATGGCCGGAGATATGTGTAATTGGAGGGGGAGGTTTCATTGAGGATTTCAGTGCTGACGTTGTTGATTTTGTTTCTTTTCTTTCCCTACGTTTCAGCTCTCACAATTCACGGTGTCCAAGTATCTGATGTTTATCCTGGGGATAATGGTGTTATCCTAGTAATTACCAATGAAATCCTGAGCCCCGGCATGTGCCTAGGAGACACCTTCAACTGCACGCTCGTGCCTGATATGGTCTCGACAGACATCTTTTACGTTTCTAAGGACGGTTACTACTTCCTTGGAGAATACCCCGAGGACCCCAACATTACCTTCGAAGGGGGTCTTTGGAAACTCTTTCTTCATACTTGGAACGGGAGCGTTGAGAACGTAACCTTCGACCCCGCCTGCCTAAAACCCTCCAGCAGGGCTCCCTTGAACCTCTCAGACATCTCTGTTCATTGGAAAAAGATCGTTTTGGGTTCTCTTATCATCGAGTATCCTCAGGACTTCCTAGGTTTCTATCACAATTCAAGTGGTGATTATACGGTGGTTATCGAGAACATGAAGGTCAAAAAGATTCTCTCCTACTTCCCTTTTTTAATCAGTGTAAATGGTAAGCTTTACCCCCTCTACACATTCACAGAGGAGGGACTCATACAGGTACCGCCGAAAGTTAGTCCAAACCTCACCTGTACATCTTCAATGAGCACAACCAGGAAAAACACCACGACGAGAAGTATCTGCGGACCCGGACTGATTGGCCTACTCGCGTTGGTTCCGTTGGCCTTCAGAAAGCGTTAACTCCTTCCTTTTCTTTACCAAACAGAAAAGCAAGAGAAAAAGGAAGTCAGACCTTCTTGGCCTTCTCCCAGTACTCGTTGAACTTGGCCTCGAAGAGGTCCCTAATCCTGAAGTCCTTAATCCAGACCTGGGTCTCGTAGTTGAAGTAGCGCGCGGCCATGTCCTCGAGGGCAAAGAAAACCTCGTCGTCGCAGATGAGCATCGGAAGGTCGAACTTGTCGAGGACCCTGAGCTCGAGCTTGCCCTTCTTGGCGTAGTCGAGAATCTTTGAACCCTCAATCCTCTTGAGGACGGGCTCAGTGACGATTATCTTGGCCTTGGCGCCGTTGTCGATGGCCTTGAGGAGGTCGCTCTCGAGGTTGATGGCTATGTAGCCGTCGTCGGCGAGGAGAATCTGCTCCTTGACATCCTCAAACATCTCCCTGGTCTTGAGGGTCGCGTTCCTGATTCCCCTGACGACCCAGACGCGCTCGACACCGTACTTCGGAATCTCGGTCTCGATGAGGGGCTTCATGAGCTGGAGAAGCTCCTCCTTCGCCTGCTTCTTGGCCTCAAGCTCTTCCTTAACGCGCTCCTGCCACTCCTCGATGAACTTCTCGAGGATGTTCTCCGGGTGAACGGGCCTGTACTTGTTGACCTTGCCCGGCTGGCTAATGGCAAAGCCCTTCTTCTCAAGGCTCCTGAGAACATCGTAGGTTCTCGGCGCGGGAACCTCCGAGACGCTGGCGAGCTCGGCAGGGGTGAGAACGCCGAAGCCGACGAGGGCGACGTACGCCCTAGCCTCGTAGAGGTTCAACTCGAAGTGCTCCTGAAGGAGTTCCACCATTCTGTCCTTAACCATCTTTACCACCACCACATTTTCTACTCATATTTTCGAAGGAATCCATTATAAACTTTTTCCAAACACTGGGAGTGTTGCATACAAACACACTCAGATTGCAACTAGTGACTCCCCGAGATAAAACCCGGGTTGCATAGACATGCAAAGGCATTACTCAAAGATAGATTTTAAGGTTTTTGGTTTTACCCTCAAATAAAACAACAACCGTAAACCAAAGTTTCACTACCTCTTTATACAATGAGGAGAATATGGGGAAAATAGTTACCTAAAGTACGGAGGGATAAACATCCCCGTTTACCCCTCCCCGTAAACGTAGCGCCTAATCTCAGCGTAAAGGTCGTTCAGCACCTTCATGTAATCAGCCTTTCCTTCCTCAATTAGGTCCATGAGCTTTTCAAGCTCCCTCGTGCGCTCCTCGCTCACCAGCTCGCGGTACTTGCTGACGAGGTAGTGGTACACCTTTATGCCCTTCTCAGTCGGAACGAGCTTCTTCCTGCCCCTCGTCTCGACAACGTAGCCACGCCGTATGAGAGTCTCAACGATTTTCGCGTACGTTGAAGGCCTTCCGATACCGCGCTCCTTCATCAGGGCTATTATGTCGCCCTGCGTGTAGAGTGAAACCTTCGGCGCCTTCCACTTCTTGGACTCGACGACCTTGAGCTTTGCTCCCTGCTCAAGCTTCGGCAGCTGCCTCATCGGCGGTGAGCGAAGCCTTGTCCAGCCGTCCTTGAGGATTTCGACGTAGCCCTCGAGCTCGACCTTCCCGACACCCGCGTTTATAACGGCCCTTTCGTAGAGAACCTTCGCTGGAACCATCTGGCTCGTCATGAAGCGCCTGAATATCATGTCGTAGAGCCTGTAGTGGTTGCGCGTGAGGTTCCTCGGAAGCTGGATTACGCCGTCGCGGATGAGCTGCATCAACCTGCCCGTGTCGATGGGTCTCGTTGGCCTTATAGCCTCATGTGTGCCCTCTTCACCCCAGGGCCTCGGCTTGAAGTACTCCTCGCCGAGCTCGCTCGTTATGTACTCCCTGGCGATTTCTATACCAGTACTGCTGACATGGGTTGAGTCAGTTCTGTGGTAGGTACAGTTGTGAGAAACCGCACCGTTTGCGATGAAGTTTTCTGTTGTAGTCGTGAAGTCGTAGAGTTTACCAGTGTAGTGCTCTTCATCGACATCGGTGACTTTGACCCATGTCACGTTGGCCTCAACAAGCGAGAGAAGGTAGTTTTTAACCTCACTTTTCTCAGCATATTTTAAAACCTTGGCGAGCTTATCCCTCGGCACGCTTCCTGGTTTTTTGAGCCAGTTCCAAACGTCTATGCCCTCCTCCCGAAGGATTCTTGCTTTGACGCCATCTGGGAAGACAAGCTCTTTGATTAAAGCACCAACTGGTATCAGGTCAGATTCATGGGGTTTTCTCGTTCCCCTGTACTCTGAATAAGCTTCGTCAAACTGTTTTTTCCGAATCCTAAGGTAGGGATAAATTTTGTCCCTGAAAACTCCCAGACTGCGATTGCTAACTATAAGCTCTCCTACCCTCGTTCTCTTGTCCACTTTGATGTAGTTGAGAATCCCCACCTGATAGAGGTACACGCTGAGTCTCTGGAGAACATCCAAGCGCTTTGAGCTAAGGACAGCCCTGAAATTGGTTCCTTTCTTATCGTGGAGCAATGAGAATGTTCCGTCTGTGTCAAAGTAGCCCGCAATCATTGCGTTGAGCATCTTTTCAGGTATCGTGAAGATTATGGGATTGAGTTCGCCAGAGCGGGCACCGAGGCGCCTGAAGAGCTCCGCAAGGATAGAATTTGAGAAGCCAACCTGGTTGGTAGTCTCGAACACGTGGAGGAACGGAAACGTTCTCTCAAGGATTTCCTTGACCTGCTTGAGGGGAGTTTGTGATATTAAGACTTTGCTGTCCTTAAGCGTTCCGTCTCCCAAGACCAAGCCGAAAACGTACCAGAAGTTCTCATCAAGCTTGAAGTTGGGAATCCTCTTACTTCCCGCTCTCTGGCGGTAAATTGAGACGACGTGGGGCTCGTAGTCGTCCACCCCCCACTCCACGAGTTTCGCCAGCGGGACAACATGATTGCGGAGGTACTTGTACTTCGTGCTGGTCTCGATTCTCTCCCGGACGAGGGGTGCAATTTTCGAGTCAAAGTACTCCCTCTCAAGCTCAACCATCACATCGGTTATTCCAAGTTCAACGAGCATCTCAAGGAGGGTATACTCTCTCGTCCCCCTGTGTCCCGTGTTGTAAGCGAAGGCCACGTAGTCCCCAGGCTTGATGTTCTTTGTAGAAACCCAGCCGAGCTTTCCATCACGGAGCACCAAGAGACCATGGTCTGGAGTCGCCTTTATCTCGTGACCGTTCTGGAGCTTCACGACCTTTAGAGGCCCATTCCAGTCAATCTCCCAGAACTTTGTGGCCTTTGCGGTCTTGGCTTTCAGACCGTTCACGGCAAGGAGGTTTCCTTCTCCCTTTCTCACTGCATCTTCAATCTTCACAAGCCTCCCATCGGCCAGGGTGACCACAGTATCGGGAGTAACACATAGACCCGCCTCGAAGAGGTCCTGCGCCAAGCGCATCGTCTCAGGCGCGGAAAGCTTGAGGAAGGTGGAAGCGTCGCGGAGCATCGCGTCGGTCGTGTACGGGGGAGCGGGGTTGAGCTCCCTCTCCTCAAGCTGGACCTCCTCCACCGTAACGTACTCGGGTGGCTCGACGTCCTTGCCGTCCTTTCCGAGCTCGACCGTTACCTGAAGGCCGTTCTCAAGCGTTAAGCCGAGGAAGTAGACCTCGCTCTCGCTGAACTCCTTATACCTCTCGATAATCCAGCCGAGAACGGGCGTCTGAACCCTGCCAGCGGAGAGGTTCCTATTCTCGAAGACCCTCTGGAGCTCACCGCTCAGCTCGAAGCCTATCCACCTGTCCTCTATGCGCCTGACAATCTGGGCCTCGACGCGGTTCTCGTTCACGTCTCTCGCCTCTTCGATGGCCTTCAGTATGGCCGGCCTCGTGACCTCGTGGAACTCGGTTCTCTTGATGTTCGGCGTGTAGGGGCTCAGAATGTTCCTTATGTCCCAGGCTATCTTCTCACCCTCAGTATCAGGGTCGGTCGCGATGAGTATCTCGTCGACCTCCTGAGCAATCTCGCGCATCGCGATGACGTTCTCAAGGGCGTCGCGGACGTTAGTGGAGCCACAGCGCGGGCAGACTCCTTTCTTCTCCCAGTCAACGAACTGATAGCCACAGTCACGGCACCGCTTTATGGTGTCGTAGACCGGAATAAACCGGAGCATGTCCTCCTCGCGCTCGATTAGGACGCCGTGGTAGCCCTCGTCGGTGACGAGGTCGAACATGTGCCCTCCGCTCGCGAGAATCGTCAGCTGTCTGTTGCCTATGCTCACCTCGTAGGCGACCAAATCACCGATGCGCCTCTTGCTCGGCCTGCCAAAGAAGTTGGCTATCGTCCTGGCCTTGTTGGGGCTCTCCACAATCATGAGGGCCGATTTGACGAGGTCCTTGACCTTCGAGCTTATCTTGCCCTCCATCACGAGGCGGACTTTCTCCCTGTCCTCATCTATCTCCCTCAGGAGTTCCTCAAGGTCGAGCTCCTCAAAGGGCACCATCTTGAACTCCGTGAAGCGCCAGCGCATCTGCCTGACGAGGCCGTTGAAGACCTTCTCGTTGTCCACTATTAGGACGCTGAGTCCCTTCGTTATTCCACCCGCGAAGAGCCTGCTCGTCCTCCCGGTCGCCTGGATGTACGTTCTAACGTCAGGAATCTCGATGAACCACTTGCCCTCTTCCTTCACGAGGCTGACGAAGGGGTCTTCCGCAAGCCTCTTGAGGACGTCCTCCTTCTTCAGGACCTTGCGCAGGAACTCGACGAGCTCGCGGAATACGTTGAGAACCGTCTTGTGGAAGTCGTTCTCGATGGGAAGGCCCTCCGCCAAGGCCTCCTCAATCTTGAGGAGCTCGAACTGCGGGATGTTTCTAATCAGCCTCCTGAGCCTCGCGTGGAGCTTCTCTGCAGTTTTCCTGTCCTCATCGTCAAGGAAGTCCATGACCTCGCCCAGCAGACCGAGGGCGCGGTATATGGTGGGCCTCTCAAGGTCTATGCTAAAGCGGAACTTGGGAACACCCGTGAAGACCGCGTAGCGGATGAGGTGGGGCAAATCCAGGCCCCTGACTATCGAGCCGTAGTAGGTGGCGACGCCGACGAGGTAATCAGCTTCACCGTTCTCAAACCTCTCAACGGCCTTCTTGTTCTTCGAGCTCGCGAGCTCAACGGCGAAGCCTTTCTCGCGGAGGTAGTTCACGAGCTCCTCGGCGTAGCTCAGCCCCTGGTCGATGGGGACGAATATCAGGCCACCCTTGCCGAGTTTCCTGAGGAGCTCCTCCACGTGCTCCTTGACGTCCCTGCTCGGCTTCATGTAGCTGTCCACGACGTTCCTCAGCGCGCTCCTTCCCGAGCCAACTTCAAAGCCGAGCAGTTCGCGGTAGAGCTTTATCCTGTCGCCCCTCGCCGAGCCAGTCGCCGATGCGATAATCATGATTCCGATGTCGTTCTTCCTCTTGAACTCCTCAATCTCGCGCTGGAGCTTCTCTATCGCCTCGTTGAGCTCCTTAAGCCTGTCGTTTTTGTCCTCGCTGTTTCCGTTGAGGTATCTCGCCATCTGCTTCTTGAGCCTGATGATTTCCCACGCCTTGCCGATGATTTCTTCGGTGAAGCCGAGGAGCAAAAGCGAGCGGTCTATGTTCTTGCTCGCCTTGAGGAAGGCATCGACATCGTCAACGAAGATGAAGTCGAAGTGCCTCCCCTTCAGCTTCTCGTCGAAGTTCCTCGCTAACCACTGGGCGCTCGTTATGAGTATGTCGTAGTCCCCGCCCTCAATTTTGGCGAGCATCTCCTCCTTTTCCTTCTTCCTAAGGTTGCCGTGGTAGTAGGCGAGCTTAACGTCCAGCCCCGTTCTCTCGATTATCGCCTGAACCTTTCTTATGGTCTGGATTACCAGGGGCGTCGTGGGGACGACTATGTAGCTCTTCTTGCCCTTCGTGGCGTAGTAGACGGACATGAACGCTCCAAAGGTGCTCTTGCCCATTCCCGTTGGAGCTATGATTGAGAAACTCCTGCCCTTGAGGAGCCTCTTAACCCAGGTTCTCTGGGCGCTCCAGAAGGTGAAGCCAGTGGCCCTCTTGAAGAACTTCTCAACGTCCCTGAGCCCCTTTTCGAGGGAGTAGATTTCCTCCCAGGCCTTGAGCTTATTCCTCTCCTCCAGCGCCTCTCTCACGGCCTTCACGAGCTCAAAGTAGTCCTCAGCGGTGACGGGATTATCGAGACACTCATCACAGGGGTTCTTCATCACGAGCCTTTCGTCGGAGATTCTACCCGAGCAGTTTGGGCAGGCCCCTCTATAAATCGCCTTCATATTCCCACCCTCTAAGTTGGTGTTTCGGCTGGTAAGCCCTTATAAGGGTTCCTTTTGGAGGGCGTTTTTGACTTCCTCATAGGCTTCCGCCAGCCTGCTCACGAGGGGATAATCGTGGAAAACAGCCGACAGCTCATCGAGGGCCTCGCCGAGCGGGTGGAGGTACTCCTCGGCTTTCGTCTCGCGGAGAAGTCTCAACGCGCGCAGGAAGAGCATTGCCGTTTCGCTCCCGCTCTCGTCTCTTCTGAGGGAGTTAAAGAGCTCCGCAAGGGTTACCTCAAGCGCCAGCCGGGGGACCTCTGAGAGGTAGGCCCACGCGAGCGATTCGGGATTCAGGAGGCTATCGGTTCCAGCGTCGAAGTACAGGCCCTTTTCGTAGGTCTCAACAACCGCGGAGACGTGGGGGCAGTTTCCGCCGAGCGGGCAGGTGCAGAGGTTTTCACCGGTGGAAAGGTCAACCTCGACGTAGTACGGATACTCCCCTAAGACCTTGGAGTAGAGCCTACCGCCGGCCTTGACGACCCAGAGAACCTTTGTCATCTTTACCACTCTCTGGGGTTAGCCCGGATGAATTTAAGCCTTTCGGCGAAAGGGTTTTTAATGCCAAGGAATACTATCATAGGTGGTCATCATGAGCGACGTTTTTGAGCTGGCGAGGAGGTATCATGACGAGCTTGGGATAAAGGAGCCGAGCTTCGCGACGATGGCGGCCGAGTTCTTCGACGATTTGGGACTTAAAATGGCCGACTTCCTAAGAAAGGAGGGCTACAACATCGTGGGCACGAAGTTCATAGACTACGACAAGAGCCTCGTCATGGACGTAACAAAAGGGGATAAGAGCTTTGAGATAACCCTGCGGAAGAGCTAACTCCCGTACTCGAAGGTTATCTCCCTCTTTTCTCCGGGCTTCAGGGTCACCGAGAACTCGACGTAGTCGGCCGTCTCGTCGAGGGGCTGAAGGCTGGCGTAGGTCACCCTACCCCACTTGTGGTGCCGGACGATAACGGTTTTCGTCTCATTCCCAAAGTTCTGAAGGGTTATCCTGATTTTGTATTGTTTTCCATCGTTGCTCTGCTCGAGGACTGTCGTGGTGCCTCTGAGCTCGTAGTCCCTGCCGATGCCTATTCTAACGGTATCGCCCTTCGGTGTGTGCCCGATTCTCGACTCGCCTATGAAGAGCTCCCCGTCTTGGGTTTCCCTGAAAATCTCCACGACCCCAGCTGGAAGAACTTTGTCCGTCTTGAAGGAAATTGACTCGTAGACTGGTCTCTCACCGCTGTAGGCCCAGCTCTCGTAAAGGTACTCCCTCTCAAAAGGAGCCCTCAGCTCGACGTAGGGGTAGACCATCGTGCTCCCCGCTTTGATGTCCGCAACGCCGAGGCGGTAGAGATAGAAGGCCTCGACCTTTTCGGGGGAGCCAACCGTTACCTCGCTCGTTTCCCCGGCCTTGGCGTAGAGGGTCCTCGGTTGTGGGTAGGTGGAGTAGAAGCTGACGTCTCCAGCGACGAGGAGAACTTTGGCATCGCTGAACTCCCTGTCTGTAGGGTTCTTTATAACGACGTAACCTTTGAGCTCGGCCTGGTCGCCGATGTACAGCCTGTACCTGCTCTCCCAGCTTATTCCTGAAACGCGGTAGATGACGCTCACCCTGAACTTCCCGGCCTTCTCCGACCTGAGGACGGCGTAAACGCTTGACCCTCCGAGGTCCTTCGTTTTGAAGTAGGCGACCTCGTTCGGGTTTATCAGGTAGTAACCTTCTCCCTCGACCGCTATTTTTCCATCCCGGGTTCCGAGGTATTTCCCTGCTATGACCTTCCCGTTCTTCAGGCCGACCTCAACATCGCTTCCGACCCTGCTCTCACCGCTACCGAAGAGTCCCATGACCGAGACGGCGTCGTCGAGGGGTCTGACGCTGACCTCTGCCAGATTCAGACCGGAAAGCTCCTTCAGCGGAACCTCGTTTATCCCAGCCTTCAGCTCCACCTCAAGGGTTCGCTCGACGACCCCAATGCTCGCCGAGCTGTAGAGTGCAACCGTAACGTCGCTCGTGGAGGCCTTCTCCCCCTGGGAGGAGAGGGCAACGAGAACAATAAAAACGAGCGAAATGACCAATGGAAAGAGCCTTTTCCTCATATTGCTCACCAAATTAACCTTGTCTTTTGCCCTATTTATAGCCTCCCACAGCTTCAACGTGGCTTGAACCAAAACTTTGCAAATGGAAACCCTTTTAACCTTCCCCTCTGAGTGATAAACGTCAGGCTTACGAGGTGATTGAGATGAGCCGTGTCGAAGAGGCAAGGAAGATAATCGAGAAGGCCAAGGCCGAGAACAGGCCCCTTGTTGAGCCCGAGGCGAAGGAGATACTCCGCCTTTACGGCGTCCCGGTTCCGGACTTCAAGGTCGCGACCAACGAGGAAGAGGCTGTAAAGTTCGCCCGTGAAATCGGCTACCCCGTCGTTATGAAAATCGTTTCTCCGCAGATTATCCACAAGAGCGACGCCGGTGGTGTTAAGGTCAACATCAAGAACGACGAAGAGGCAAGAGAGGCCTTCAGAACCATCATGGAGAACGCCAGGAAGTACAAGCCCGACGCCGACCTCTGGGGCGTCATAATCTACAAGATGCTCCCGCTCGGCAAGGAAGTTATAGTGGGTATGATACGCGACCCGCAGTTTGGCCCGGCCATCATGTTCGGTCTCGGTGGAATCTTCGTCGAGATTCTCAAGGACGTTTCCTTCCGCGTCGCCCCGATTACCAAGGAGGAAGCCCTTGAGATGATTAAGGAAATCAAGGCCTACCCGATTCTCGCCGGAGCGCGCGGTGAGAAGCCGGTGGACATTGAGGCTTTGGCTGACATCATCGTCAAGGTCGGCGAGCTCGCCCTTGAGCTTCCAGAGATTAAGGAGCTCGACATCAACCCGATTTTTGCCTACGAGGACGGCGCCGTTGCCGTTGACGCGAGGATGCTTCTCTAAGGGCTTTTGCCCTTTTTCTCTGCCCAAATTTTAGAACTTAGCTCAAAGGGCATGGAGCTTTTGATTCTCTTCAAGTCTTATTGCAACACACTGCAAAGGCATAGACCTTATAGGTTACAGCGTCCTTTCAATTCTCCTCGAGTCTTATTGCAACGCAAGAGCCCGATTTTTCTCATACCAGCATATTTTTACTTTCAATTCTCTTCGAGTCTTATTGCAACTTGTTGAAGAAGTCTTTCAGCATTCCTTCTAAATCGCTTTCAATTCTCCTAGAGTCTTATTGCAACTCGCCCGCTTTATAACCCGGTTATAATTTCCCACAACCTTTCAATTCTCCTAGAGTCTTATTGCAACACCCAGCTTGGTAATACTTGTTGCGCTATTACCTTTCTTTCAATTCTCCTAGAGTCTTATTGCAACCGACTGGGGCGCCCTCTGGGTGGGGAGGGACGTATGGCTTTCAATTCTCCTAGAGTCTTATTGCAACCGTGAGCCTCCTCTTCGCGGCGAACCTGAGCAAAATGCTTTCAATTCTCCTAGAGTCTTATTGCAACGAGCCTCCGTAAGCCTAATAATAGCTTCCATCGCCCTCTTTCAATTCTCCTAGAGTCTTATTGCAACCGAGAAAACAGTTCATCATATACAACACTCCAGCATTTCTTTCAATTCTCCTAGAGTCTTATTGCAACCAG
Organism: Thermococcus sp.; assembly: GCF_027063845.1. Taxonomy (GTDB): domain Archaea; phylum Methanobacteriota_B; class Thermococci; order Thermococcales; family Thermococcaceae; genus Thermococcus. The sequence continues at coordinate 13,177 of NZ_JAMOQU010000033.1, read as the reverse complement.
AGACATTCACGCCCCGTCACCTCCCCTCGAGCATCTCTTTCAATTCTCCTAGAGTCTTATTGCAACTTGAGAGGGACGGAGAGACTCTCGGGGTTTTTTACGCTTTCAATTCTCCTAGAGTCTTATTGCAACATTGCCCCCGAAAATGAACAGAAACGCACATCCCAAACTTTCAATTCTCCTAGAGTCTTATTGCAACGCTGGAAGAAGGTTATTCTTCTCCAGCTGAGTACATTCTTTCAATTCTCCTAGAGTCTTATTGCAACGAGCGGAGACTCTCAGACGTTCTCCTACACCTTCGACCCTTTCAATTCTCCTAGAGTCTTATTGCAACTGGTAGCCTCTCCGGAGGCTATGGTAACGTTGCTCCCTTTCAATTCTCCTAGAGTCTTATTGCAACGGTGGCATTCCGCGAGTAACCTTCTCGAACCCGCTCCTTTCAATTCTCCTAGAGTCTTATTGCAACAAGAACCTCGCTCAGCAGACCGGCCTCGTCGGAATCATCTTTCAATTCTCCTAGAGTCTTATTGCAACCTTGAACTCGTCGTACTTATAGTCAGACATGAACTCCTTTCAATTCTCCTAGAGTCTTATTGCAACTCTCTTTCAGCATTTCTTTAGTCTCGTCGGCCTTGTCTTTCAATTCTCCTAGAGTCTTATTGCAACGTTGCGGCTGAGAGATGAAGCCCACAGCCCCAGCCTCCCTTTCAATTCTCCTAGAGTCTTATTGCAACGGTGAGGATACTAAGAAGAGGCTCATGGCCCAGCTTCTTTCAATTCTCCTAGAGTCTTATTGCAACCTTTAAGGCTGGGAGCTCCCTCGGGGATAGGAGCTTTCTTTCAATTCTCCTAGAGTCTTATTGCAACAACTCGACCTTAGGTTCAAATACCACCAATTCCTCAGCTTTCAATTCTCCTAGAGTCTTATTGCAACCGGTGGCATCAGCAGGGCGAAAGGAATGAGGTAAACGACTTTCAATTCTCCTAGAGTCTTATTGCAACACAGCCTCATCGACGAACCACCAGAAGACATCGACGCTTTCAATTCTCCTAGAGTCTTATTGCAACTGCAGTAGCCGATAAGCTCTCAGGAGTTCCGCTCATGCTTTCAATTCTCCTAGAGTCTTATTGCAACAGGGCACGAAATTCATTCTTTCGCCCAACAAAGAGAGAAGACCTCTCGATATTTAAGCCTTTCCGGGGAGTGGTGCTAATTTCGAAGGTTTTGTTAGTCGTGGTTGAGGGAATAAACCCACTTACAAGGGAGGCGATGCCGTCTTTTACCCGATTTGTATCAATCCCGGAATAAGTATTGTCAAATGCAGAGGGGTTGGCACCAGCGATTTCTTGGAAGCTGATATAATATCTCCTTTTATGAAAAACGGTCAGATTTAAACAGAGATTGGGAAAATCTGGACCAGGCACGCCTTTATCTCAGTACTTGGAAGGAAATTCGGAATAGACTGCAACAAAAATATAACAATATGTTCCAGTTTTTTAGCGCATGAAAATCGATTTCCTGATGATTATTTGGGGAGATTTTTGCGCTTTCTCCACTATGGTGGCCCTTATCCAAAATCGGAGCGTTCTGAGTGTGATGCATCGGAAAAGTTAAAATTCCTCGACCTCAAACTTTGATGGTGGTCCTATGTACATTATCGTGGTCTACGACGTTAACGTGAAGCGCGTTAATCACGTGAAGAAGTTTCTCCGCCAGCACCTTCACTGGGTTCAGAACAGCGTCTTCGAGGGCGAGGTCACGAGGGCGGAATATGAGCGCATCAAGGCCGGCCTGAGGGAAATAATAGACGAAAGCGAGGATTCGGTGGTAGTTTACCGCCTCCGCTCAGAGCCTCTCCGTGACGTCCTCGGAACGGAGAAGAACCCGATGGAGGATATTATTTAAAACCAAGCCACCAGCGGTTCGTACTCCTTCACCCCAACGAGATGCTTGATGAGCTTGTAGGCCTCAAGACGAATTAACCGTTTCTTCGTGACGTTTCTCTTCAGCTCTGGATGTTTAACGCTCTTCGTGAGCTCCTTCTCGTACTCGGAAAGGACCTTCTTCATTCCCTCCTTCGTCAGGAGGACACCTTTGAGCTCCTCTCTGAAGTGCCCCTTTGAGAGCATTCTCTTGGTTACGAGCCTCGTCGCGAGCCTGTCCGCTACAATCGGCTTGAAAATCTCGCTCAGGTCGAGGGCAAGGGAGAATCTCCTTTCCCCGGGCTCGTGAAGGTAGCTGACGGTAGGAACAAGCTGGGTGTTGTAGAGCTCGCTCACAATGGTTGCGTAGAGCCTTGAGTTGAGGAAGCTTATTAGCGCGTTCATTTCATTCTCCGGCGGTCTGCGAGTGCGCTTAACTATCTTGAAGCCTTCAGGAAGATGGTCGTCCCACCTTGAGTAATAGGCCTCTCTAATCCTTGCCTCGACATTCATGACCTCGGTTATCTTCCGCGCCCCCTCAAGTTCCTCTAGGAGTCCCCTCAGCTCCTCAGAGAAGCCATCATTAACTTTCCAGCGCTTTAAGTTACGCTCCATGTTGAGCGCGCTCCCCCTGACGAAGAGCCTCGCTAGCATAAGGCGCTTTTCCCCGTCAAGGTAGTGCTCTGCCTGCCTGATGACCAAATCTCCCGAATTAAGGCTCTCCCTCGGGTAAAAACTGCCGTCGTAGTGGCCGTAGTGGTTGAAGAAGTGAACCGCTATACCCTTCTGGGCCAGATAATGGAGGGCCTGAGAGGTTATCGTCACGTGGCCATAGATATAGAGGTCGTAGATGCCTTCGACCGCGAGGGGCTTTTTGCCCCGCTCGTTCTCAAAGTAGAGGGTGTTCTCCCATCTGAAAAGAGTCCCGTCTGAAAGCAGGGTCAGGGAGCGCTTCCTCATGCGACCACCTCAAACCCAGCAGAGTTCGTAGTAGGCGCATTTGAGGCACTTCTTTGATTTGACCGGCTTTGGAGGGGCTGGGAGGGATTTAATCCGCTCAACCTCTTTTATCGCCTTCTCGATTTCATCCTCCCTGCCGTCCAGGGTTACCTCTTTCGTCTCGTTGAGCTTCGGGTAGTGGAGGACGGCCTTTGCCTTTATGCCGAGCTTTTTGAGGTAATAGAGGTAGTAAAGCGCCTGCATTTCGTGGGCCTTCTCCATGCTCCTGCTTAGCTTGACCTCGTGGACCTCTATGGTATCACCCCGCCGAATGAAGTCAATCTTTATGCTCCCGACGAGGACTTCCTTCTCCTCGCTGGCGTAGCGTTGCTCGTGAAGGAACCTGCCGAGGTCAACCCACTCGCTCTCCTGCTCCATCGTGATTCCCTTCGCAAAGTACCAGAGCTTTGTCGGGCAGATAAAGAGGTAGTTTATCTCCGTGCCGGTGATGAGGAGGTCGGTTAGGGGATATTCCTCGGAGCTCACATTATGTCCCCTCCTTCCCGCGGTTCCTGCTGGAGGCCCAGCTCCGGGCTGTACTCGAGTTCCGCAACCAGTACGTACTTTCCAGGCCCTCTGTCGGAGAGTCGGTGGAAGGCGTCGCTTTCACTCAGGTACAGCCACATTGGAACGGGCACGAGGTAGCGATGAACCTCGATTGACCTCCCGCGGTTAATCAGCTCCAAAACCCTGTCCTGATAAACTCCAGGAACAGCTTCGAGACCGTGGAACATCTCGTAGAACTTCTGCTCACTTTCACCGCTCTTCAGGGGCTTTAAGCTCCTGAACAGTTCGAGGGCCTGCTCTCTGTACGTCAACACTTCCTCCGTGAGCTTCTCTGCCAGCGGTTCATAAGCACGGGTAACGAGTTCGGGAACCATGGATTCAAGGAGGGGCTTTCCGTTGAATTCCTCAAGGAGTTTGAGGCTCTCCCTCACGACTTCCATAGGGTACACCCTTTTGTCTCCCTCCCCACCTTTCGTCAGGATATGAACGTCCTGCGGTTCTCCAAATCCCCTCCTGTTCACCCTGCCGAAGCGCTGAATGAGCGCATCGAGGGGAGCAGGCTCGGTGATTATCGTCGAGAAGCTTATGTCAAGCGAGACCTCGACCACCTGCGTGGCAACGACGACGTCGTAGTCGTTCAGATTTGCAAGGAGCTTTCTCTCCTTCTCCTCCCTGTCCCCATAGGTGAACCGGCTGTGGAGGAGCATCGCGTCGTACCCATCGCGCAGGCGCGAGTATACCTCCATCGCCCTCGATACGGTGTTGCAGGCAACAAGAACTGGACCATCTGCCTGAACTTCAGCGAGCAGGTCCTCAACCTCGTCCATCGAGCCGTCTATGACGTTAACACGGTGCCTCGTGAAGCGGTCGGCCTCTTCCGGAGGAGCGGTTAACAGTTTAGGATTGAGAGCTTCGCGTAAGAGCTCCTCAAGGAACTCGGGAAGGGTTGCGCTCATCACAAGGGTTCTGGTCTTTCTCTTCCTCAGCAGTTCGAGTATCGCGAGAATTATCCCGAGGACGTTCGGTTCGTAGGCGTGAATTTCGTCGAAGATGAAAAGTGAGCCGGTTAGCTCCGTCAGGCCCATCTCCGGAAATCCGACGCCGAAGAAGGGCTTCATGAGCTGGAAAGGTGTCGTGACCTTGAGGGGCGTGTAAATCTTCCGGTAGAGGGAGGAGAGGCGCCTGTATTCAAGCTCTGAGGAGTACAGGTAGAAACCTGACGAACTATGCAAAACACCAACGAGTTCGGGCTCACGGAAGAGCGCCAGAAGGCGAGAGTGCATGGCGTTTATGCTAGCCTTGTAGGGGAGGACGTAGAAGATTCTGCTTGCTATTCCCTTCTTGGTGCGAAAAGCGTTCCTGTCGGCCCAGAGGAGGGAGGCCTCGGTCTTGCCGTAGCCCGTAGGTGCGCGGAGGATTAGGTTGCCCTCAGTTTCGCCCGTCCGCCTCTGGAGAGGTCTCCAGCACTCGGGCGGGACCCTTGCCTCGACGGCAGTTCTTATGTCAGAAAGCAAGCGAACGGCAAGCTCACCAGCTGAGGCGAGGTGGTCGGAAGCGTTAAGGATTCCGCGGAGGAAGATGAGCTCGTTCCAGTACTTTTGGGAGTTCCGCTCGTACCAAGTTAGCAGGGAGTCGAAGTCGTAGTTCCTGATTCGCTCAGCCCAGTCTTTTGGAGGGTTAAAAATCTTCCTTCGCCTTCCAAAGAAGTATAGCTCCCAGTAAAGGATTCGCTCGAAGAAAATCTCCTCAATGTAATCCCTGTTCTGAAGGAGTTCCTCAACCTTCTCCCTGAACTCTCCCCTGTGTTCCCTGCTCGGAAGAATTTCCTCAATTTCGTCGAGGGTCCTGTGGTGGGTGAGGATTGCGAGTGCAATGAGATTTCTCTCGTCCTCAGGAAGGTCAAGGAATGCCGTGAAAGGTGTCGAGAGTACCTCATGGCGGTAGCCCCACTTTCTCGGGTCTCTCTGGAACCCACTCGCACACTTGCCGAGGTCGTGGAAAAGAACGGAGTAAAAGGAAAGCTCCCAGACGCGGGGGAAGAACTCCTCAAGCCACTTGAACGCCCCTTTCATGCTCCTCAGCACGTTTATCGCGTCGTTGGTATGGCACTCAAGGAAATCGTGCGGAAGGAACTTGGCGTAGCAGACCTTCATTCCCGCCACCTGTGGAGGTAAACGCCGACCCCGAGTTCCTCGTCGTAGGGGAGCTTCAGCCTCGGCGCTTTGCCCCTTGGAAACGGCAGGATGACGAAGGGCCTGACGAGCCTTGCTTTCCTTGGCGTTACCGAATAGTCGTACTCGACAACGAGAGCGTGAACGACGCCAGGAACTCCGAGACTCACTGGAAGGACGGTTCCGCCGACCGGGGCTTCCCTTTCCTCGAGGTGGACCTCTTTTATCTCCTCAACCGTCGCCACGTCGCTCGAACGACCGAGGAGAAGCTGATACTTTGGCCTTCTGAAGTGCTTTGTCCACTCATCTGGGAGGTAGAGGTAAAGCTCGGCATTGTAGAGGAACTCGCGCCTCATTATGTCCGTCTCGACCTTTCCGAGGGCGTAGATTTTTTCAAGGTCGAGGCCCTTGCCCTCGCTTCTGAAGACGTAGCCAATGTAGGGAAGCTCGGTCAAATAGACCGGCTCACCTTTCGCCGCGGAGAGTATTCCCTGAATCGTTGAGGGCGGTGGAACCGGTAGCGTCGGCTGGTGGCCCGACTGAAAAGTGGGATAGCGGAATGAAGCAGTCCACGCCCTCAGTTTGACCCGTATCATGGGCTCACCCGTAGTAGGCCTCAATTTCCTTGGCGAACTCCTCTATTGCCTCCCCAACGGTTCCCGTGAAGACCTCGATGTCCGCTTTCTTCACCCTCTCGGCGATTTCATTGACGTCCCAGCCGAGAGAGCGAACGAAACCTTCGTCGTAGCCGATGTAAAGCTTCGTACCCTTGGAGATTACCTCTTTGAGGTCTTTGAGCCTCTTCGCAAGGGCCTCGGCGTCGAAGCGGATTTCGCCCCTCTCCTCGAAGACGAGGTCGCTTATGAAGGGGTTTACACCGGCATCTACGTTGAGGAGCAGGACGAACTTTGGGGTTACGTCTGTGTGGTACTGGCTCTGCTTGGCCCCTCCAGTGAGGAGGCGGAGGGCCTTAATCGCCTCTGTGGCGCGTTTCTTCCGGATTTCAGGAGGCATAACCCACTCTTTGTCGCTTCTCTTGACGCCGAGTTCTTCAGCTATGCGCTCCATCTCCTTGATTTCATTGACAACCTCCTCGGTGCCCTTCTTTGGATTACCCTTCTTGTCCTTTGGAACGTCGTCCCACGTGAGGAGGTTCTTGAAGCCCGCCTTGCTGATTATTGTGAACCTCCCAACGAAGTCGAGATCGAGCGAAAAGGCCCCCTTGAAAACCGTCGAGTAGAACTCCTGGCTGTAGGGAACGGGGTCTCCTTCGTGCCTTGAGGCATAACCCTCGTCAACCGTCACGGAGCTTCTATCCGGCAGTATCGAAATCAGGGGCGTGTTTTTGAGGGGCGAGACCCTTGTGACGGTAACGTTAACCCCACCCTTCTTGAAGGCCCTCATGTATCCGAAGACGTCGTCGTCCGGGTACTTGAGCGGATTCGCCGCGGTGAAGACCTGCTTCTGCTCGCGGTAGAGCGGAGAGAGCTCCCAGTTAAAGTACTCTTTGAGTGTAAAGCGCCACCAGTAGCGCCAGGCCTGTGGCGAGACGTAGGGGTAGCGCTTTCCTCCCCTTCTGAAGGTCTTAACCCTCGTGACGTTCCTGTCGGCGAGGCTCTCATCGATTCCGAGCATGTTCAAGGCAGAGTGTGGCGCGTCAATCAGCACCATTCCGGTCGCAAACCTCATTCTTCCACCCCCATTCCAAAGATTCCAACTTCTTCGTTTTCCTCAGCTTCTTCCCCAGCTTCCTCAACCTCTTGAGAGGCCCTCATCAAGCGGTCGTGGAGCTTCTCATATATCCTGAAGAGGAGCAGGTGCTTGACGGTCCTCCACGAGACGTTAAGGTCCTCGCCGTAGGAGGTGAGAACCGTCGCGAACTCGTCGAAGGTCATCAGGGGCTTCTCTATCCCGAGTCTCTGGCGGAGCTTTTCGAGGTTCACGAAGAAGGCCTCGAACTGGTAGAGCCTCTCCGCCTTCTCCAGCTCCCTGACGCGCCTCGAAAGCTGGTTGTCGGGGAGCTTCTCCAGCGTTTCGACAATCCTGTCGCCAACGTCTTTAATAAACTCCAGAGCTTCCTTATCCAAACCCAACACCTCCGAGCAGTAGAAAGACAAAAGCGACCATTTCGCGTTCGCACGGCGGTTTTTCACGTCGATGAAGTAGGGCAAAATGCTCTCCTCGGCCAAGAGCCTGCCATAAACCTCGTTGGCGTAGCTCCTCTCGTATTTCTCAAACTCCTCCTCGGCCGGCCGTTTGCGCCAGCCCATAGCCACAATCCTCTTCCAGCCTTTGGGGTCTGTACTGTTAGCACGGGCGATGAAACGAAGAACAGGCGTTGGAACGTGGATTATCGTAATGTCTGGGCTTTTGTTATTGACAACGAAATAGTAGAGCGTTATTGATGCATTGACCCAGAGGTCGTCGCGCTCCGTCTTCCTCGTCAGCTCTCCAAGGAGGTGGAACAGAAAGTTCTCCGGCCTCTTGAAGTCCCTCGCGTTCGAGGCGAGGAAGTTCTTCCTGACGTCGTTTAACGCCTCGCCGTGAAGTTCGAGCATCAGCTCGTAGGGGTAGGTGTGCATCACGAGGACCCTTCTCCCCACCTTGTAGGCGACCAGCGGAAGGAACTGGACGAGGAAGAGACAGTGGGAGCAGACGTTGAGACCGTCCTTGGCGGAAGGGAAGTAGTTGGGAACCCCACCGGTGCCGACCAGGGGAAAGTCGGAGCGGTAGACGGGCTTTGGGCGGGAGTGTCTCCTACCGCAGATTTCGCAGATTGGCGTGTTGGGGTCTTCAGACTCCTTGAGGAGACCTCTGAGGTTTTGAGCTATAGCCTCAGGGGTTCTCTTCTTCGCCATGCTTGGGTTGGCCATGAGGATTCCGCTGTTAGGAAGCATCATCGCGTGAATGTAGCCAGAGCTCCACTCCTTGCGCGCGTAGAGCTTCGAGGCGAAATTTATCGCCTTCTCGATGTCTTCTTCAGTGAGTTCTTCCGGAGAGTTCTTTCTGTTTATGAGGAGCAGTGCAACGAGACCGGCATCCACAAAGGGGTGTCCAGTCCAAGTGAAGAGGGCTCTGGATTTTCTGGTTTTCCCATCACTATGTGGAGATTTTGTTTGAGTGGGGTTGTTCAAGAATCGGGCGAGTGAAGTTTCCCTTTCGATTATTCACACCTCCCTTCCAGCGCTTTTTCTTCGGCTCGTTTCGCCCATCAACCTTCACCATCCCGAACCCAATCGAGTTCTTCTCCCCAAAGCCAACGAGGTAGCCAACGCGGAGGAGCTCTTCACTGCCCCCTGCCCTGAAAACGAGGTGCCATGCCCTCTGGTACACCCCGGGTTTCACCTGGAGGCGCTTGGGCTTGGCAAGGAGAACTTTGAATTCAACGTCCTTCTCTTCCGGAACCTTTCCATAGAGGGTCGCGTACTTGTCAATCAGGTTCTCTCGAATGTTCTCATAGAATTCCGGCTCGGTTGGATTGAGGTCGTAGCGCTTGAGCCTGCCGAACTGGGGCTTTAGGGTAGTCACGGCAATAGGAGACAGAGTTATCATCTTTCTGCCAGCAAGTTTGTTCGGTTCAGATATTGCTTTTACTTCCTCGACGGTAAAGTTTTCACCCCACAGTTCAACCTCTGGGTCTTGGAGGAGCCCTCCGATAAACGCCTCTGCGATTTCTGGGATGGCAGTTGAAAAATAGAAATAACCCCTGCGGTAGCCGTGAAAATAGGGTTTGTCCTCAAGAAAATCCCGCTTCTCAGCCATAAACAGGGAGAAAGTAAAGAACTTGGGAACCTTGGGATTGTGGAGCTTAAGACTAAGGTCGGGGCTGGTGCGCTGAATTCGCCGGTAGACCAACCCCTGAAGGTAGTGAAGATGATTAAAGGGCACTTTAAACGGCTCACTCTGGGGCGTTAACCTTATTACAAACCGCAAGATACCACCCCACGTACGATAGGAAATAGGAATCAGAGAAAAGTCAGGGTCGAAGCTTATAAATTTTTCCATGTTTATGAGTAGAAACCTCAAAAACGTTAAGGAGTTGGAGCCGGGACCGGGATTTGAACCCGGGTGGAAGGGATCTGCAGTCCCTCGCCTCGCCTCTAGGCTATCCCGGCATTGACCCAGAGAAGTTAATGGCGCCGCGGCGGGGATTTGAACCCCGGTGGGCACCGCCCACCGGCTTAGCAGGCCGGCGCCCTACCAGGCTAGGCTACCGCGGCACAGCACCCAGGTTATATGAGCTGGGGAGGGTTTTTAAGTTTTTTGGCAGGGCAAAGCTTTTACATCATAGGGACAAGTTACCTCCAATGGTGGAGCTCTTCAACTCCCAGCTCTGCGCAGTCTGTAAGGGCCGGAAACTCCTCTGCGGAAGGCCAACCTGCCCGATTCTCGAGCGCTTTAGAGTAGCCCGTACTGTGGAGCAGAAGCTCAACAAGCGCCACCTCTTCGGCTCCTCCCCGCCGAGCGTATTCGTTGGGGAGTATGGGTATCCAAAGGTTAGAATCGGCCCGCTCGTCCCCCCAATCGAAGGGAACACCAGCCATCTCGACAGTCCCCTCAAGTGGGAGAACAAAACGATTCGCGATATTCTCTACTACCGCTCCCTCCTCGTCATGGGCGAGACAAAGGCCGATGTGGACGTAAGAAAGAGCGGGAGGATTCTGAGCGAGGTCCAGGAATTGGCGATGTCAATAAAACCCGTGGACAGCGAGGTAATTCTCAAGAGGAAGCCCGTCCTAAAGGTTCTCCCGAGCGAGTTCGCCCCACCCATCGGACCTAAAGCAGAGCTCCTCGACTTCGAGCTGACCGAGAACCCGAAAATCCCAAGGAGAACTGACTACGTCGTTAGTGACGAGCTGAAGGCCGAGCAAGCTATAATGCGTCTCTACAGCTGGGGCTTCGACGAATACTACATCATAAGGCTCCTCTCTGCGGGTCTTCTTGGAATTGAGAGGAAGCTTGTCCCGACGCGATGGAGCATCACAGCGGTTCAGGACACGATTGGCAGGAACCTCAGGAGAGAAATTCTTCACTACCCTGAGATAAACGACTACGAGGTCTACTTCTACCGCTTTCTCGGCAACCGCTACGCCGTTCTGCTCATGCCCGAGAGCTACGCCTTCGAGCTTTTGGAGGTCTGGCTCAAGGGCTCGCTCTTTGGAAGCGAGAAGCCGAGTGTGATTCATGACTACGAGGACTTCCGCGGAAGGAAGGAGTACGTCAAAGAAACGGCCGGTGCATACCACGCCGCCCGCTTAAGTGTCCTCGAGGCCCTCAGGGCGAGAAGGAGGCAGGCGCGGGCTGTCGTCTTTAGAGAGGTTACGCCCGAGTACTACGCCCCGGTCGGCGTCTGGCAGATTCGCCTCGGCGTGAAGAAGGCAATGGGCAATCTCGTTGGAAGGTTTGAGACGCTCAGCGAGGCCCTTGAGGCAATACGGAGAAGGCTTGAGCACCCCTTCGAGGAGTATCTCAAGAGGAGCTACGTTCTCGGAAGCCTCGCGAGGCAGAAGACGCTCGACGAATGGCTCGGAAGGAATTTATACCGAATTGACCAATAAAACCCGGTGAATGATGACCACTCCATCCCACTGAGCGGTGATGAGTGCACGTCAGGCTGACACCGGTAGGGGGTGATTGTGTGGAGGGAGTTGACGTTGTTAGGGAACTCATAAGGATTGAAAGGAAACTTGAACATATAGAGAGGCTCCTCAATGAGCTACTTGAAGTTGAAGAGAGCTACGCCCTGATGAGGCTCTCAGAAGAATCCCTAAAGGAGTTCCTTGAGGACGAGCCCGACTTATACTCTGAGAAGGACCTCAAGGTGAGATATCGATGAAAGGAAAAATCGTCCTAGTGCCGTTTCCTTTTACAAGCCTAAGAGGAACTAAACTCCGCCCGGCCCTTGTGTTGTTCGAAGACAAAAATGACGTCACATTAGCATTTATTTCCTCACGGATTGAAAGGTATAGCCCTTATACGGACGTTCTGATTGAGAGGTCACACCCGGAGTTTCAGTTGACTGGCCTGAAAGTCCCATCATTCATCAGGCTAACAAAAATAGCCACCGTTAGGAAGGATATTCTCATCGGGGAACTTGGAGAGATAGGACCAACTCTCAAAAAAGAAATAAGCAAGAAGATATGCTCTCTCCTGGGGTTTGAACAATGAGAAAGAAGCTCGCCCTCATAAGCCTCGACGGAAACGGCGTTTACAACCTCAAGCATATGCCGTTCCTGAGCGAGTTAGCTGAGACTGGAAGCTTCGCGGTGGTGGATTCCATCTTCCCAACGCTGACGGATTTAGTCCACACGAGTGTGATGACCGGGGTGTGGCCGAGAGACCACGGCGTCGTTGAGAACGGCTACTACGACCGCTTAACCGACAGGAAGGTGAACTTCTACGACTACGAAGTCGCTTTCAACCCTCACAAGGTCATCAAGGCCCCGACAATAGTTGACCTGCTTCGCCAAAGAGGAGTTAAAACGGCGAGCGTTTCTGGCTACACGATGCCCCCCTTCAGCGGAACCGACGTGAGGATTTTTCCTCCCTTCTTCGCGAGCGACAAGATGTACAGAAGGCACGGGCGCGACTGGCGGAAAGACGTGTGGGTTCTTAATTCCGCTCTATATCTCTACGAGGAATGCAAGCCAGACTTGCTCCTCGTCCACTTCGCCTCGATTGACGGGATGAGTCACGATTACGGCCCGCTTAGCGAGGGGGCTCTAAAGGCCGTTGAGACAGTTGACACCGCTGTCAGAACCCTCTGGGAACGCCTTAAAGACGAGTATGCATTCATAATCTTCGCCGATCATGGGCAGGAAGAAGTTCACACGTGGGTGAACCTGAAAACCTACCTCAGAAAGCACGGAATTGAAACGCTCCGTGTTTCATCGGGTGGGGGTGCTCACGTCTATCTGAGGAATCCAAACGAGGCCGAGGAGGCCTTTGAAGTTCTCAGACGGGCGCCGGGCGTTGGGGCGGTCTTCTTCCGTGAGGAGCTGGAGCACCTCAACAGCCCGAACAGCGGAGAGCTGATTGTCTCGGCAAAGCCCGGTTACTGGTTCTGCTCCCACAGAATGTGCAAGGGAATAAAGGGGGTAAGCCACTGGGTTAGGGGAATGCACGGCTCGATGAACGAGCCGGTAATGAAGATTCCACTTATTCTCTGGGGCTTCGAAAAGGTGAACCTTGACGGGCCAAGCCTCATGGACATTGCCCCGACTGTGCTGGAGTTCTTTGGAGTCGAGAGGCCGGGGAACATGGTGGGGAAGAGTTTGGTTTAGGGAAGCACGGGCACGCTCCTAAAGGCTTTGAGAAGTCGAACCTAAGTAACCCCTTCCCACACAAAACCTCCAACAACGAGACGAGAAAGGCAGAAGAGTAAAAAGAAGCCTCCAGCCCTCAGCGGGAGGACTGGGCAATCCTCTCGATTTCTTCCTTCTTGCTGTAAGCGAAGCTCTTCGGGTCCTTGTTGGCGGCGGCAATGATTTCCTCGGCGAGGGCCTGGGCGTAGGTGGTCTTGTTGCGGTAGCACTTTATGCTCGCACCGAGGGCGATGTTCTTCAAAGCGATGTCGA
>NZ_JAMOQU010000032.1 GCF_027063845.1 Thermococcus sp. | reverse complement strand
GGCAGGAAGGAGAAGAAGGGTAAGGGCAAGCCCGATAAGAAGGGTAAGAAGAAAAAGAAGGGCAAGAGGTGATGTAGATGAAGGTTAAGAAGCACAGGTTCCCGGGCGTTTACATCGTCATCGATGAAGACGGGAGCGAGAAGATTGCAACCAAGAACCTCGTTCCCGGCCAGAGGGTTTACGGCGAGCGCGTTGTCAAGTTCGAGGGAGAGGAGTACAGGATTTGGAATCCAAGCAGGTCAAAGCTTGGAGCGGCGATACTCAACGGCCTCAAGAACTTCCCGATTAAGCCCGGCTCAGCCGTCCTTTACCTTGGAATAGCGAGCGGAACCACCGCTTCCCACGTCAGCGATATAGTTGGCTGGGAGGGCAAGATATTCGGCGTCGAGTTCTCGCCGAGGGTTCTCAGGGAGCTCGTCCCAATAGTCGAGGAGAGGAGGAACATCGTCCCGATACTCGGCGACGCTACCAAGCCCGAGGGCTACCGCGCACTCGTTCCGAAGGTTGACGTCATCTTCGAGGACGTCGCCCAGCCGACTCAGGCGAAAATCCTCATAGACAACGCAAAGGTCTTCCTCAAGAGCGGTGGCTACGGAATGATTTCTGTCAAGAGCAGGAGCATTGACGTCACCAAGGAACCCGAGGAGGTCTTCAAGGAGGTCGAGAGGGAACTTGCGAGCTACTTCGAGGTCGTTGAGCGTCTTAGTTTGGAGCCCTACGAGAAGGACCACGCTCTCTTCGTCGTTAGAAAGCCTTGAGCTTTCCTCGTCAATCGTCTAAACTCTTTTTCACTTTTACCGAAAGGCTTTTATAATGCCCGTTCCAACCCCCGGCAGTCAGTTCTTAAGGTGATGCCCATGAGGAAGCTACTGAAGCCGAAGAGGGAAGTGGGCATCGTCGGCTACGGTGCCTACGTTCCGATGTATAGAATCAAAGCCGAGGAGATAGGAAGGGTCTGGGGCGTTTCGAGCTTTCCAATAGAGGAGAAGGCCGTTCCCGGTCTCGACGAGGACGCGCTCACCATAGGGCTCGAAGCCGCCAGAAACGCTCTCAAGAGGGCCGGAATAGACCCCAAGCTCATAAGGGCGGTCTGGTTCGGCTCGGAGAGCAAGCCCTACGCCGTAAAGCCCACCGGAACCGTCATCGCCGAGGCAATCGGCGCCACTCCAGACGTCAGCACCGCCGACTTCGAGTTCGCTTGTAAGGCCGGAACCGAGGCACTGCAGACTGCCATCAGCTTCGTCGGCTCCGAGATGGCCGACTACGCAATGGCCATCGGAGCTGACACAGCACAGGGAAGGCCCGGAGACCACCTCGAGTTCACCGCCGGAGCGGGCGGAGCGGCCTTCATAGTTGGTCCTAAGAGCTCTGAAACCGTTGCCTACTTCGAGGGAAGCTACTCCTACGTTACGGACACGCCCGACTTCTGGAGGCGCCAGCACGAGCACTACCCGAGGCACGGAAACCGCTTTACAGGCGAGCCGGCCTACTTCCACCACATAATCAACGCGGCAAAAACGTTGATGGAAGAACTCGGCCTTACCGTCAACGACTTCGACTATGCGGTCTTCCACCAGCCAAACGTCAAGTTCCCGCTCACCGTCGCCAAAATCCTCGGAATCCCGAAGGAGAAAGTTCTTCCGGGACTTCTAACCGGCAAGATTGGAAACACCTACAGCGGTGCAACGATGGTCGGCGTTTCTGCTGTCCTCGACATAGCCAAACCCGGCGACAGGATTCTGTGGGTCTCCTTTGGTTCGGGCGCAGGAAGCGACGCCTTCAGCGTTGTTGTCCAGGATGCAATAGAGGAGAAGAGGGACCTCGCGCCGAAGGTTAAGGACTACGTCGAGAGGAAGAAGTACATAGACTACGCCCTCTACGCCAAGGCGAGGAGGAAGTTCATACTGTGAGGTGGTGGAGATGAGGAAGGCGGTCATAATCGGAGCGGGCATGACGCCCGTTGGCGAGCACTGGAAGCTCTCACTTAGGGATTTGGCCGTTGAAGCCCTGCTCAACGCGATGGAGGATGCAGGCGTCGATAAGGTCGACTCCCTCTACGTCGGCAACATGGTTTCAGGTTCTTTCGTCGAGCAGGAGAACCTCGGCGCGCTTATAGCTGACTGGGCCGGTCTCGGAAACATCCCTGCAGTTAAAATTGAAGCTGCCTGTGCCTCGGGTGGTGCTGCCGTTCAAGAGGGCGTTAAGGCCGTTCTCAGCGGGTTGGAAGACGTTGTCGCCGTCGTTGGCGTCGAGAAGATGACCGACGCCTGGCCGAGCGACGCTACCAGATACCTGGCCTACGCGGCCGATGCCGAGTGGGAGCTCTTCCACGGGGCCAGCTTCGTTGCTCTCAACGCACTTATCATGAGGCACTACATGAAGACCTATGGATACACCGAGGAGGATTTGGCACTATTCGCCGTAAACGCCCACGCCAACGGAGCTAAAAACCCCTACGCAATGTTCAAGAAGCCAATCAAGGTTGAGACCGTCCTCAAGAGCCCCTACATAGCCGACCCGCTCAAGCTCTTCGACGCCTCGCCGGTCTGCGACGGTGCGGCGGCCGTGATAATAACCACCCCCGAGAAGGCGAAAGAGCTTGGCGTTCCAAAGGAGAAATGGGTTGAAGTTGCTGGAATGGCGCGCGCCATAGACACCATTAACCTCGCCAACAGGGAAGATTTGCTCACCCTTAAAGCGGCAAAGATAGCCGCCGAGAAAGCCTACAAGATGGCGGGAGTTGAGCCAAAGGACATTGACTTCTTCGAGGTTCACGACGCCTTCACGATTATGGCCGCGCTCAGCTTGGAAGCCCTCGGCGTCGCTAAGAAAGGAGAAGGAGCGAAGCTTGCCAGGGAGGAACAGATAGCGATTGACGGCGATTATCCGATACAGACTATGGGTGGCCTCAAAGCTCGCGGTCACCCGGTTGGAGCTACTGGAGTCTACCAGACGGTCGAGGCTGTTCTCCAGCTCCGCGGTGAGGCGCCGAATCAGGTTCCCGACGCCGAGGTCGGCCTGACCCAGAACATCGGTGGAACCGGTTCGAACATAACCGTTAGCATCTTCAGGAGGGTGTGAAGATGGCCCGTCCGATGCAGGTTTCCCGCTACTGGAGGCACTTCCGCGAGAAATACAGGCTCATAGGAGGCAAATGTGAGAACGGCCACGTCTTCTTCCCATACCGCCCGGTCTGCCCTGTCTGCGGTTCGAAGAACGTCGAGGAGTATGAGTTCAGCGGAAAGGGTAAGGTGCTCACCTGGACGATAGTGAGAAACCCGCCGAGCGGTTTCGAGTACTACAAGCCCTATCCATTGGCCCTGGTTCAGCTTGAGGAAGGGCCTGTGGTTCTTGCCCAGCTCACCGACGTTGACCCTGAGGAAATCCACGAGGGCATGGAGGTCGAGGCGGTAACCAGAAAGGTCAGGGAGTTCGAGGAGGACGGTATAATCCTCTACGCCTACAAGTTCAGGCCCGTTTTGAAGTAATGGAATTGAAGTAATGGAAATTTTTATCTATCTTTTTTCCCAATCCTCGTTTGGGTGAGGACATGGCTATAGAGGTTAAAGTCCCTATCAGCGGAGATGAATTGAAGAGACTTCTTGAGGGAAGAGGGCGGAAAAAGAACTGGGAAAAGCTCTTTGGAATAGCTAAGGAGCTCCCCGAGTTCAGAGAAGAAGACAGGGTGGACGTGAGGATATGATAGTGATTCCTGATACTTCCGCTCTCGTGGAGCTGATTAAAGGTACTGAGAAGGGAAAAGCTGTTCTCGAGATTCTCAACGAATCTGAGCTGGTAATTATTCCGACGCTTGTTCTGGCAGAACTTAGTAGTTTCTTGGAGAGAAACGGGGTTGATTTGAGCATAGTGGAGACGATAGCCGATATGGGTTTGGTCGTTCCCTTAGATAAAGAAGTAGCAATCAACGCGGGGAAACTGCACGCAGAAATACGCAGAAAGAACAAAAACAAGCACGTTTCACTCGCAGATTGCATTATCTCCAAAACTGCTAAGAGGTATGGAGCGCTCGTAGTTACGACCGACCATCACGTTCAGCTTCTGGGAGATGCTTTAATCATTGAAGGGTAAGTTGCCTTTTCTATCTCCCTCGAAGCGTTAGGCTTATAACCTGAGCGTGCCTTCCCCATACCATGAACGTAACACTTGGAGTGATACTGGCGCTTTCAGCGGCCTTCGTCTGGGCCCTCGCATCGGTGCTCTCAAAGGTCTCGATGAGAG
Source organism: Thermococcus sp. (assembly GCF_027063845.1). Classification (GTDB taxonomy): domain Archaea; phylum Methanobacteriota_B; class Thermococci; order Thermococcales; family Thermococcaceae; genus Thermococcus. The sequence goes on along the minus strand of NZ_JAMOQU010000032.1, from coordinate 4,838 downwards.
AAGTCAACCCCCTCTCGCTTAACGCTATCAGACTGCTCCTCAGCGCACTCTTCTACGTTCCCCTCGTTCTTTATATCGGCGTCCCGGGCTTCTCGGCCCTTCAATGGACCATCCTCGTGGTCTCGGGAGTTCTCGGTTTCACGCTCGCCGACTGGTTCTTCCTTGAGGGTATGAACCTCCTCGGCGTGTCGCGGGCGGCAATCCTCGTGACGGCCCATCCGATAATAACGATGTTCGTGGCCCACTACACCCTTGGCAGACCCCTCACGCTGGGCCTCCTTCTCGGCGCGTTATTCATAGTGGTGGCGGTTCTCGTAATCGCTTCCGAGGGCTCACGTGGCGGTGGGATAAACTGGAAGGGCCTCGCCTACGTCTTCTCGGCCCAGCTCCTCTGGACCTTCGCAGTAATCGTGACGGACTGGCTCGTGGTGGGTGAGAGCGCATTCGCAGTCATCGGCCTGAGAATAGGCTTCGGCGCTTTGGCGTCGCTTGCCTTCCTTCCAAGAATAGGAGACGATGTTAGAAAGCTAAACGCGCGTGCCTGGGGGCTGGTGTTTATCATAACGCTCCTGGGCACGATACTCGGCCAGTACTTCTTCGCCCTGGCCCTGAAGTTTGCTGGCTCAAGCATCGCGACCCCTGTAACTGAGTCGAGCCCCATAATGGCGTCAATAATGGCGGTGCTCTTCCTAAAAGAGAGGTTCACGGGGCGGCTTGCCCTTGCCCTCGTCCTGACGACTCTGGGGGTTCTTCTGATAGGCCTCTACGCCTAATCCTTCTCAATCCTCATCCTGTCCCCGCTCTCGAACTCAAGCTCGAGCTTCCCTTTCTCCATCCGAACCTTCACTCCATCAACCACCGCGTCTATCTTCCCGTCCTTCGCTTCGACGCCGAGCATCTCGGCCACTTCCTCGACGCTCTTCAGCCTTCCGCTCATCGTAGTTTCGAGGGTCTCGCTCCCCTCTATTGTGACCTTCAGCTTTCCCTTTCCTTCCCTTATGAAGCTCTCTTCCTTCATGTTCCTCACCTTGTCGGGACTTGGCGGATGAATGCAGGGCATTGCAACCACCAATAGAACTACTTCTCGTCCGCGCTTATCATCTTTTCGGCAGGCTTAACCATTCTCACCCAGATACCGTGCTTTCCGACCTCTCTGAAACCGTACTCCTCGTAAAACCTCTTCGCCCGCTCGTTCTTCTCACCGACCCAGAGCTCAATATCTTTTCCGCCGAGGTATTCAAGGCACTTCTCCATGAGCTTCCGCCCTATCCCATGCCCCTGGTAGCTTTTGTCCACCGCGAACTCGTGTATGGCCCCGACGGTTCTCCCCTCGTACCTGCTGTACCAGTCGTCGTCGCAAACGATGAAGCCGACTATCTTGTCGCCGATTTTGGCAACGAAGAAGCCGTCTTTAGCTTTGCTCCAGCACCACCGCAGGTAGCGCTTCGCGTAGCTCTCCCCTTCCCCGCCGTACTCGCGCATTCCCTCGTAGGCGTTCATGTAAATCTCTATCAGCCTCTCAAGGGTTTCCTGGTCGAGCTTTTGGAGTTTCTCTATCTTCACTTTCGTCATCATTGATATCCTCATCGTCGGGTTTAAAAAGCCTGACTCCGAGCTTTGAGCGGTAGAGAAGGTGGTAGCTATGAGCAAGGCCAAGCCACGCTACTGCGAGATTTGTGGTGCGCCCATAAGGGGCCCGGGCCACAGGATAAGGCTCGAAGGTGCCGAGGTTCTCGTCTGCGACCGCTGTTACGAGAAGTACGGCCGAAAGAAGTCTGGCTTCAGCATAATGCCCACCGGAAGGGAGCCGAGGAGAAGGCCCGTCTCAGCTCCGAGGCCGAAGAGGGAGCCAAAGCCCTACCGCGAGAGACCGCTCTACACCGAGGAGATAGTTGAGGACTTTGCCGAGAGGGTTTACAGGGCCATACAGAGGAGCGGTAAGAGCTACGAGGAGCTGTCCCATGAGATTGGGCTTTCGGTGAACGATTTGAGGGCCATAGCGCACGGCTACCGCGAGCCGACGATTAAGGAAGCCAAGAAGCTCGAGCGCTACTTCAAGATTACACTCATCGAGCGCGTCGAGGAGGAGGTAAAGGAGAAGAGGACCATTCCAAAGGACTACGAGCCGACCCTCGGCGACATAGCTAACATCAGGATACGGAAGAGGAAGAAGTGAAGTTTAAATTCCTTTAGTTCTATTTACTTTGGTGGTTTCAGTGGGCGAGATAGTTGTGAAAGTTCCCTCTGGAATGGAGCGCCTCATTGAACGGAAGATAAAGATTATACTTGAGCGGGAGCTGGGGAAAGGGCTGAGCAGAGCTGTTCTTTCCAAGTACCTTGGCAAGTTCAAAGGGGATGTCAATGAAGAGGACTGGTACCTCCAGTGATTTTTGAGAAGAAAGAAGACTGAACGTTCTTCCTTAAACCTCCTCGAACTCCCACTCTTCCTTCTCTCTCCTCTTCTCGGCTTTCCTTCTGAGCTCTTCAGCCTTAGTCCTCTTAGGCGGGTGGAAACCCTTAAGCTTCTCAAAGCTTCCCCAGAGGCGCATTAGCTCTTCCCAGACCTCGGAATCTGGTGGGATTACAAGGACATGGGCAGGGGGGTGGATGTCCATCAACCTGCCTATGGCCTTCTTCGGCGGAAGGTCAATCTGGGCAACGACGTGGGCTTTAAACCTCTTCCTCGGCTTCTCACCACTTATTTTCTCAAAGGCCCAGTCCGAGAGGGCAGGCGGTATTATCCTCGGGTCACCGCGAATTCTCATGCCCCCGTACCTCACGAGGTCAGCTAAAGCAACGCTCGCCTTCTGAAAGTTGTCGGTTCTAACTAAGACAATCGTGTTTCTCATACTCTCACCACCCCTTCCTCAACCGGTTGCCTTTTAAACCTTCGCCGATTTTAGTTACCGAAAGTTTTAAAAACTTTGCGTTTCTAAAAATGCCGGAGCCTTTTTAAGAGTCGATGAAGAGAGAGGAGGGGTGATAGCATGTATCTGAAGAAGAGGCACCTTGAGATACTCAGGGAAATGAAGAAGACCGAGAACCAGGCCGAGATTGAGGCCAAACTGCCGGAGGAGTTCCAGATAAGGGCAATCGAGCTATACATCCTCGGGTTTGCTGAGCTTGAGGGCGGAAAGATTAAGCTCACCGATGCAGGAAGAAAGCTCCTCGAGATAAGCGACTCCCTGAACCTCGACGAGCTTCCCGACCTCATAGCCGATACCGAAATAATGAAGATGCTTGAGCTCCTCGAGGAGACCGGAAAGGTTCCCGAGGGCTGGCTCGAGAAGCTGAAGGAGAGGAAGCTTGCCGATGAGAACGGTCTCACCGAGTTCGGAAAGGCGCTCCTCGAGCTTTACCGCGAGACCCACCCGGTCGTTTACCTGACCCCGGAGATAGTGTCGTTCCTCAGGGGAATGCCCAAGATAGGCACCCTCGACGAGCTCATAACCTACAAGAACTCCAAGCTTTACGGCGACAACATCGTGAACGCCCTCCAGGCGATGCGCCTGCTCCTGATTTCACCGCCGACCGAGAAGGGAAGGGCCTTCGCGACCACGCCAGCGGCGAAGCTTGCCCTCAAGGCCGTCAGCATGATTCCGGTATTTGCGAGGGCGATAATTCTCAGGAAGGAGGACTTTGAGGCCCTGAAGGCCGGAAGGAGCAACGCCGAGCTTGAGAGCATGGGGCTCACCGACGAGAAGGGAACCACCGAGTTCGGAAAGGCCGTGATGGAGACCTACGAGGCAATGGGCAGGGTTGAGGAGAAGGTTCTCCCGATTTACCTGCTCGACGACGAGCTTGCAGTCCTCAAGGCCATCAAGGAGATTGAGGAGAAGTACGAGACCAACCCAGACATACTGCCCACCGAGAAGGAAATCGCCAAGCGCGTTGAGGTCGAGGACCTCGGAGCCATACTGCACCTTCTCGAGAGCAAGGAGCTCATAGAGAGGAGGCTCGTCAAGAACAGGGACACCTACTGGCTCACCGAGTGGGGTAAAGAAGCTATAAACTTCGGAACCGTCAGCCCGGACGCAATGAAGGCCGTAACCTACGCCGAGAGCGGTGACGTGCCAATAGCCGAGTGGGTCATCAAGGCTCAGGAGGAGGGAGTCGTTAAGGCAGGAGTAACAGACAAGGGCAGGTTCTACCTCAAGCTCAGCAGGAGTATAAAAAGGAAGCCGTTCCTCACAAGATACGACGCCGCTATACTCGCCAAGACCCCGAGGAAGAAGTACATCCACCGCGACGAGCTGGTCGAGCTGGTCAAGGACTACGTCGGCGGAGACGAGAAGGAAATCATCAGGGCAATCGGCGAGGCGGAAGCGAAGGGCTTCGTCGTTGAGCTCCAGAACGGCATGGTCAAGCTGACCGAACTCGGAGATAAAGTTAAGACCGCCCTCGAGAACGCCAAGCTCCAGGAGATAGCCAAGGTCAAGTTCAGCGTCACGCCGACCCTCTACAACGTGCTCAAGGTAATTTATGAGAACCTTGAGACCTTCAACAGGATATGGAAGGAGAAGGGCGAAATCAAGGGCTACAAGATGGAGGAAGTGGACGTCATCAGGAAGCACCTCAGCCTCAGCGACGACGAGATAAAGAAGGCCCTAACGATGCTCCGCCAGCTCGGCTTCCTCGGAAGCAAGAGCCTGACCGAAGCTGGAAAGGTCCTCGTTGAGGCCTACCTTTGAATTTTTCTTCTTCGATGCCCCCTTTTGAGCATAAAGCTTTAAAAAGCGACGGCCCTCATTTATAAAGGGGTTTTTAAACCCACCATCCGGAGGTGTAAACCTTGGTGGACATGAGCAATGTAAAGCTCAGGATTGAGAACATCGTCG
>NZ_JAMOQU010000031.1 GCF_027063845.1 Thermococcus sp. | reverse complement strand
AAGGACCCGAACACGTACCTCAACATCCTCAAGAGCGGAAACTACGAACTCGTCAAGGAGTTCTACAACGGAAAGTTCAAAATCTTTATAAGGAAGAACCTTGGGACCAATTAGGGCGCCCTATTTTCGAATGAGCACATCCCCTCTCTTTTTCAACCTTATACACTGAGGAACAGGCCTGGATAGTTAATTTTAAAAGCGACCACTCGATATATCACCCGCAGTAATTAAACGGAGGGAAACGCCATGAGCGAATACAGGTTTATAAAGTGGTTTGAGGAGCTCAGCAAGAAGGACGTCCCCCTTGTCGGAGGAAAAGGAGCAAACCTTGGTGAGCTCACCAACGCGGGAATACCCGTCCCGCCCGGATTCTGTGTCACCGCTGAGGCCTACAAGTACTTCGTTGAGAACGTCAAGGTTGAGGACGGTAGGACCCTTCAGGAGTGGATTATGGACATCATAAGCAAGACCAACGTTGACGACTCCAAGCAGCTCCAGGAGAACACCGCCAAGATAAGGCAGAAGATAATCGAGCTCCCAATGCTCCCCGAGATTGCCGAGGAGATTGAGAGGGCCTATAAGGAGCTCAGCGCCAGGTTTAACAAGGACGCCGTTTACGTCGCCGTCCGCTCTTCCGCCACCGCTGAGGACCTTCCAGAGGCTTCCTTCGCCGGCCAGCAGGAGACCTACCTCGACGTCTACGGCGTTGACGACGTCATAGACAAGGTCAAGAAGTGCTGGGCCTCACTCTGGACCGCGAGGGCTACCTTCTACAGGGCCAAGCAGGGCTTCGACCACAGCAAGGTTTACCTCAGCGCCGTCGTCCAGAAGATGGTCAACAGCGAGAAGAGCGGTGTCATGTTCACCGCCAACCCGGTCACCAACGACAGGAACGAGATAATGATTAACGCCAGCTGGGGCCTCGGTGAGGCCGTCGTCAGCGGAAGCGTCACCCCCGACGAGTACATCGTTGAGAAGGGCACCTGGAAGATAAAGGAGAAGTTCATCGCCAAGAAGGAAGTCATGGTCGTCCGCAACCCCGAGACCGGCAAGGGCACCGTCTACGTCAAGGTTGCTGAATACCTCGGCCCCGAGTGGGTTGAGAAGCAGGTCCTCACCGACGAGCAGATTGTCGAGGTCGCCAAGATGGGCGCCAAGATTGAGGAGCACTACGGCTGGCCGCAGGACATCGAGTGGGCCTACGACAAGGACGACGGCAAGCTCTACATCGTCCAGAGCAGGCCGATTACCACCCTCAAGGAGGCCAAGAGCGAGGAGAAGGCAGAGGTTACCGAGGAGGCCGAGGTCATCCTCAAGGGTCTCGGTGCTTCACCTGGCATCGGCGCCGGTAGGGTCGTCGTCATCTTCGACGCCAGCGAGATTGACAAGGTCAAGGAGGGCGACGTTCTCGTCACCACCATGACCAACCCGGACATGGTTCCTGCCATGAAGAGGGCTTCCGCTATCATCACCGACGAGGGTGGAAGGACCAGCCACGCGGCCATCGTCAGCAGGGAGCTCGGTATCCCGGCCGTCGTCGGTACCAAGGTCGCCACCAAGGTCCTCAAGACCGGCGACTACGTCACCGTTGACGGTACCCGCGGTGTCGTCTACAAGGGCATAGTCAAGAGCCTCGTCGAGAAGAAGGAGGAAGAGAAGGCCGCTGGAGGACAGGTCGTCGTTGCTGGTGCTCCGCTCGTCACCGCCACCAAGGTCAAGGTCAACGTCTCAATGCCCGAGGTCGCCGAGAGGGCCGCCGCCACCGGCGCCGACGGTGTTGGACTCCTCCGCGCTGAGCACATGATACTCAGCATCGGCCAGCACCCGGTCAAGTTCATCAAGGAGGGCAGGGAGGAGGAGCTCGTCGAGAAGCTCGCCGAGGGCATCAGGACCGTCGCAGCAGCGTTCTACCCGAGGCCGGTCTGGTACAGGACCCTCGACGCCCCGACCAACGAGTTCAAGGAGATGCCCGGTGGAGAGGACGAGCCGGACGAGAGGAACCCGATGCTCGGATGGAGAGGAATCAGGCGCGGTCTTGACCAGCCTGAACTCCTCAGGGCCGAGTTCAAGGCCATCAAGAAGGTCGTCGAGGAGGGCTACGACAACATCGGCGTCATGCTCCCGCTCGTTGGCCACCCAGAGCAGATAAGGAAGGCCAAGGAGATAGCCCGCTCGGTCGGCCTTGAGCCGCACAAGGACGTCGAGTGGGGCGTCATGATTGAGGTTCCCGCGGCCGCGCTCATCATCGAGGACCTCATCAAGGAGGGCCTTGACTTCGTCAGCTTCGGTACCAACGACCTCACCCAGTACACCCTCGCCATCGACAGGGACAACGACAGGATTGCCTACCTCTACGACGAGAAGCACCCGGCAGTCCTCAAGCTCATCAAGCACGTCATCAAGGTCGCCAAGAAGTACGGCGTCGAGACCAGCATCTGCGGACAGGCTGGTAGCGACCCGAAGATGGCTAAGATCCTCGTCAGGCTCGGCATCGACAGCATCAGCGCCAACCCCGATGCGGTTGAGCTCATCAGGAAGACCGTTGCCCAGGAGGAGCAGAAGCTCATCCTCGAGGCCGCTCGCAAGAGGCTCTTCGAGGATGAGGACGAGCTTGACTTCTGATTTCCTTCCTTTTCTCCTCTCTTAGTTTCTCTTGCAACTCTCCGGTTTTGTGGCACAAGGTTTATTTAATGCCATCTCTTATCCTCAAATGGTGATAGAATGTCCTCGGTGGAAGTTAAGAAAATCGACTCCCAGGGAAGGCTCGTTATACCAAAGTCATGGCGCGAGAGGTGGGGGAACGAAGTTATCCTCATAGAACTCGACGACAGGATAGAGATAATTCCCCGAAAACGACCGCGCCTCTCAAGGTTCTTTGACATAATCGATGCGGATGTTAAAGGGGAGGACATCGAAAAAGAACTGCTTGAAGGTCTCTACTGAGGTGTTCTTATGAGGTTCATAGACGCAAACGTCTTCCTGTACGCCCTGCTAAAGCCAAAGCCAAACCTGCCAAAAGAGGTCATTGAAAAGAAGAAGCAGGCAAGGGAAATCCTGAGACGAATTGAAAACGGAGAGGAAGTTGCAACAACCATCGTACATTTAAGCGAGGTCGCCAACATAATAGAGGCCAAGGTTAACCTCTCCACGGCGATAGATTTCATTGAAGAACTTTTAACGGCCGAAAACGTTCGGATTCTTTCGGTCACCCCAGAGGACTATATTAAGGCAACCGTCGTCGCGTCTGAGAAAAGAGTGAGTATAAACGATGCCCTCGCATGCCTGAAGATGATTGAACTTGGCATTAGCGAAATCTACACGTTTGACAGGCATTTTTTGAATCTCAACGTTCGCGTTCTTCCATAAGTGGCTCCTTTATCCACCCTAAAGTTTTTATACCAACGTTTCGATGGGTATCTGATAGCTCATGGACGGCGGGAAAATCCAGAGAATGCGCGAGCAGATACTCAGTGGCCCTGTTGTGAAGACACTCATCCTGTTAGCTTATCCCCTAATCATAAACCAGCTCGTGCAGGTCCTTTACAACCTCACCGACACCTTCTGGCTCGGCAAGCTCGGAAGGGAGGAGTTGGCAGCGCCAGGAACGGCGTGGCCCCTCGTCTGGTTCTTCATGTCCATCGGAATGGGCTTTGCAACGGCAGGTTTTGCCTTCGTGAGCCAGTACGTCGGAGCTGGAAACTACGAGAAGGCCAACCGCTCTGCAGGAGCGCTATACTCCCTCATGATGCTCTTCGCCATCGGCGTTGGAGCCTTCGGCGTGGTCTCTGCCCCTTACCTCCTGAGGTTCATGGGAGTCAGTGAGACGATATACCCGTACGCATTAGCTTACACCCGCGTCATCTTCGGGGGAATTCCGTTTGCATTTACCCTCTTCGCCTTTAACTTCCTTCTTAGGGCGATAGGCGACACCAGAACGCCTGTTAAGATAAACGTAGCGACGGTACTGCTCAACCTCGTCCTCGACCCGTTCTTCATCTTTGGCTGGGGGCCGTTTCCGAGGCTCGGCGTCGTCGGGGCGGCCGTCGCTACTATGCTCTCCAACAGCCTCGGCTCAATAGTTGGCGGTTACCTGCTCTTCACCGGTAAGGTCGGCATTCACCTAACGCTCAAAAACCTCAAGCCCGACCCCTACTTCTACTCCCGCATCTTCCGCGTCGGCCTTCCAGCGAGCGTTGGAACCTCAACGACCGCTCTGGGCTTTGTAATCCTCACGAGAATCATCTTCACAATCGGAGAGCTCTACGGGCAGACTCACGGGATAAAGGGCTTTGAAGACGTTGCCTTTGCGACCTATTCAATAACCAACAGGCTGACCAACTTCATGTTTGCCTTTTCAGATGGAATAAGCATGGCGATGGGAACGATGGTGGGACAGGCCATCGGGGCGAAGCTCTACGAGAGGGCCAAGGAGATAGCTGAGAAGGCGATGGCAATCAACTTCACAATCCTCGGTGTTGGAACGCTCCTCTTCGCCCTCTTCCGCGTCCAGATTTTCAGCTTCTTCATCAACGACCCGGCGATAATAGCGGAGAGCGCAAAAGTTGTCAAGTATTTCTCCGCCTCGCTCCCGTTCTTCGGGATATTCTCCGCCGTTAACAACGTCTTCCAGAGCTCGGGTCACACGAAGAAGAGCATGCTCCTCAGCATGTTCCGCCTCTGGGGTCTGAGGCTTCCCCTCAGCTACAGCCTCGGCGTCCTAACAAGAGACACAGCGGGACTGTGGCTCGGCATGGGGCTAAGCAACGTCCTCGGCGCGCTGGTAGCACTCGCGTGGTTCCTCCGCGGCAGCTGGATGAGGGCTATAATCGATGAGTAGCTTTAAATAGGAGCACTTCGATGGCGGTCTGATAGGCCATGAGGCTCCAAGAAATGCGCGAGGAGATAATCAACGGGCCGATAGAGAGAACGCTCCTCAGGTTAGCCGGACCCCTCATAGTAAACAACCTCGTCCAGGTCGTTTACAACATAACCGACACCTTCTGGCTCGGAAAGCTCGGCAGAGAAGCCCTCTCCGCCCCAGGTGTCACGTGGCCGATTATAGGAACGCTCATGTCCCTGGGCATGGGGTTCGCAACCGCTGGCTTCGCCTTCGTGGGCCAGTACATAGGTGCGGGAGAGTTTAAGAAGGCAGAGCGCTCCGCAGGGGCACTCTACTCTTTGATGCTCCTCTTCTCGGTTACAACGGCGGTAGTGAGCGTTCTAATCCTGCCCTACGCACTCCGCTTCATGAAGGTAACACCAACGCTCTATCCCTACGCCAAAGCCTATGCAACCATAGTCTTCCTCGGCGTCCCCTTCGCGTTCACGTACATGGCCTTTTCTGCCCTGATGAGGGCATCTGGGGACACGAAAACACCCATGAAAATAACGCTCCTTACGGTTTTCCTCAACATAGCCCTCGACCCCTTCTTCATCTTCGGCTGGGGGCCGTTTCCCAGGCTTGGCGTTGAGGGAGCCGCACTGGCAACGGTCATGGCCAACGCCACCGGCGCGATAATCGGATTTTACCTCATGTTCTCGGGGAAGGTTGCGCTGAAGCTCAACCTTTCCAATCTCCGTCCCGACTTTGAGTTCTACGGAAAGCTCTTCCGCGTCGGTCTCCCGTCGAGCATCGGGCAGTCAGCCAACAGCTTTGGCTTCGTCGTTCTCACGAGGATTATAATGGGCTTCGGCGACGTCACTTACGCGGCCTACGTCATAACAACCCGCCTCGTCAACTTCCTGACGAGCATCTCACGCGGTATAAGCATGGCCATGGGAACGATGATAGCCCAGAACGTCGGCGCTGGCAAGTTCGAGAGGGCAAAGAAGATAGCAGAGCGGACGATGCTTGTCAACTTCGCGATAGCGAGTTTGGCGGTTTTAATCATCGGAATCTTCCGCGTTCCAATATTCAAGGTCTTCCTCGACGACCCGAAGGTTATAGCCGAGAGCAAAATCGTCCTGGAGTACTTCCTAATCTCGGTACCGTTCTTCAACGGAATCTTCATCGTTGTCAACAGAACCTTCAGCTCGGCTGGCCACACCAAGAAGAGCATGCTCCTCGGCATAATCCGCCTGTGGGGCCTCAGGATTCCGCTGAGCTACGCCTTCGGCTACGTCGGTGCGATAACGCTCCTCGGACTTACGATTCCGCTGGCGGAGCTCTTCGACTTTACAAGCAGGGGAGTTTTCTTCGGTATGGGTTTGAGCAACTTCATCGGGGCGTTGATAGCCCTCGTCTGGTTCCTCCGCGGTAGCTGGATGAAAGCAATAATCGAGAAGGAGGCAAAAACAGTGGATAAAACAGACCCAAGTTATCAGGCGGAAGGCTAATAAAGGCTCGCCCCGAGTGGCGGACGGTGAGAGCATGAAGGCCGAAAGGTGGGAAGGCGTTTACTCCTTCGAGGACAGCCCGTTTTTGATGGAGATTCTGACGGAACTGAGGGACGAGAGAACTGGCCCAATAGCCTTCAGGAAGGGCCTCGTCAAGCTCGGCCGCTACATGGCTTATGAGCTGACGAAAACGATGGAAACCGAGAGGGTTCCCGTCAAGACCCCGCTGGAGGAAACCGAGGGCGTAATCGTCAGGGACAGGCGCAACGTGGTCATAATAACCGTTCTCCGCGCGGCAATTCCGCTCATGGAAGGCCTCATCAAGGTTCTCGACCACGCGCGCGTCGGCATAGTCTCCGCTTCCCGCGGAAAGGCCCCAAAGTTCGAGATTGAGATGAACTACGTCAAGATTCCGGAGATAAGGCCCGAGGATACTGTTATAGTCGCCGACCCAATGATAGCGACCGGCTCGACGCTGATTAAGGTCCTCGACGAGGTCAAGCGCTACGGGAAGCCGAAGCGCCTTGTTGTCGTTGGTGTCCTCGCGGCTCCTGAGGGAATAGAGAGGATAAAAAAGGCCCACCCAGAGGTCGAAATATTCGTTGCCAAGGTGGACAGGGAGCTTAACGACAAAGGTTACATCCTGCCCGGCCTCGGCGACGCCGGCGATAGGGCCTTCGGCGCGCCCATAAAGCTTCAGTAAAGCTTCCCGCCCTCTTCCCTCAGCTTCTCTTTCTCCTTTTCGAGCTTCTTCTTATCCTCAAGGAACTTCGCCCGGTAGTGGTAGCCTATCCGTCCGAAGAGAGTCGTCGCGGTGTTCATGAATCTCCCAGCGTAGGCCCCGATTATTGAAGCGACGACGAGAAGGCCAACGAAGAAGCCCGCCTCATCCCAGCTGTACCGGCCGAGCACGTGGAGACTATAACCAAGGGTCCCCAGGATAAAGGCAAAGGCTCCAACAACCAACACTACAAGTAAAATCTTGTACCCGTAACGCTCCATGAATAGAGCGAAATCCACGCCCACCACCGATTAAATTTTGGAGAGAACAGTTTTTACGCCTTTCGGTTGGGGTCGGCCAGTGCCAGTCTCTTCATCCGGTAGCAATCCGACCGGTAAACGCTCGTCATCCCCCTGCTCTATTTTCCAGTGCCTTTTTAAACCCTGGGGAGAACAAGCCTCGGCCGATGACGAGCGTTAGCCACGCTGACGGTGATGAGAAGAGGGTTAGCCGAGGCCCCAAACGTTTTAATTCCCCTACCGTAGCATTCTTGGTGGTTCGATGTCGTTGGAAGAGTTCTACCGCCATTTCCGATGGTGGATGGACCCAAAAAACGAGAGAGCTCTGCAACGGTTTAAAGCTATAGTCCAATTTTTTGAGGGACAGAACGTTAAGGCATCAAACATCCTTGACCTCTGCGCCGGAACTGGAATAGCTGGGGTCGCGGCCGCGAAGGCTCTCTCCGCCCCAAGGCTAACGCTGGTAGAATCAAGAGCTGAGGACATAGTAATAGCCAGGGAATGGCTCGAGGTCGCCGGCATAAATCCCGAGCTTAGACTGGTCACTGGTGATGTGCTGGAGCTTCCATCACTGGTAGGCGAACACGACCTCGCTCTCCTCTGGGGACACACAATGCCTCATTTTGACCCATTCCAAGCTGTTAAGCTCTTCTCAGGAGTTGCATCGGTTCTGAGTGAAGAGGGGGTTTCTTCGTTGAGGAAACAGACAGGATAAAGCGGTTCCTCTACGGCTCCGCATATAGGGATTTTTTAGTGGAAGGAAAGACCCGTGATTACGCCGTGGTTTCCCTTCACGAGGGCTACAACATCGAGAGGGGAATAGAGGAAAGAGGCTACTATAAGGTGCCAGGATTTGAGAAGATAGCAGAGATGAAGGTAAGGCCGTGGGATTTGGCCTCTCAGCTCGCACTAGGAAGGATTTTCTTCAAAAAAGCGGAACTGATAACCCCGGGAGAACACGGCGTTTCAGGAGTATCTGAGGTCCTCGTTTTTAAACGGCCGAGGAAAATTGCCCGCGAGCTTTATTCCCAGTTCTAAGGCCCCCTTTGAAGATTCCCTCTCTTTTACAAACCCCAGAAACTCCCTCAGAAATTCCATTCCGGCTTTGTTATTCACTGCCCTAGGGTGGACTGAGAGGAAGAACGTCCCATTTATGTTAGCGTAGGCGCTCTCAGCACTGACGAGTTCATAGGGGAAAAGGAAAGAGGGCGTATACCAGGTGTACTCGCGGTTGTAAACCGGCTCAACCGTGCCTTTCGGGAGGTAGATAAAGTCCTCACCGATGACCGTTATGTTATGCGCGAGCAGAACAGATAGAGCGTCGTTTGAGAGTGCGTAGCGCGGGGCGATGAAGTATCTCGGCGTGACGTTGAGGTGCGATAGGGCCCTGAACCCGAGCTCAAGCTTTTTCTCGGCAGTACTCGCATTGCAGTTGAACTCATCGCCAATGTGGGTGTAGCCGTGGAGCTCGACGTGATAACCTTCGCGCCTGAGCTTCCCGAGGAACTCTATGAACTCCCTGTACTTCCAGATGGGCATTTTCCCTCCGTGGTTTGGAATCACAAATAGATACGTCTCGTTCTGGAGGCCGTATTCATCGATAACGGCCGTTATCTCCCTCAGCTGGGGAAGGTAGGCGGGACTGACGTCATGAACGAGTACCGCGAAGCGCCCAAAGGCGGGAACGTATGCGGGTCGGGAGAGTGAGCTCGAGGATAGCAGAACCAGAGCGACAACGATGAGCATTATGGCGTTCCTTAATGACTTCATCATCTAAAGAAAGGGGAAAGAATGCGTAAAAACCTTTCTAAAGGTGCTTCCTGAGAAAGTTCCTCACC
>NZ_JAMOQU010000030.1 GCF_027063845.1 Thermococcus sp. | reverse complement strand
GCCTTTGAAGGTGTTACGGGCAGGGACGTGGTTCTGAGCGCCCTCCAGAAAACGCCCGTGCCGAAGGGAGACGGCAATGAGGCGTGAAAGATACGCACTGCTGTTGCTCCTCCTCATCCTCCTCGCGACACTGACCCTTGGATACGAGGGTTCTTCTTCCGCCGGGGGAGGAGGTAAAACCAGAAACGCCCTTAGCGGGCTCTTCATGGAAACCTCCAAGAGCTTTACAAAGGCCGGTTCAAGGCCGACCCAGATGGGCTCGTTTAACCCGAACTCCTTTGGAGGAGGCAACTATCGCCCCGGTGTCCCGACGTCAAACTTCAGTTTCAAACCCACCGACAAGAAAACTCGCTGTCCCGTTGCAATCCTTCCAGAGGACCCAATGCTGGTCTGCGTTGAAAGACCCGCGAGGAGTGTTCCCTTACTCTCCTGGAACCTTCCTGAGGATTTTGATATGATAGTCTGGTACCGGGGAACCTACTATCTTCCCTACGTTGAAAGCCCATCCGGCCCGGTTCCTCTTAAGGGGGTCAACTGCCAGCCCAGATACCGCCTCGACACGGAAACTCCAATCGTCATGACGACCTACGGGGTCTCGAAGGAGTTCAGGGTCTATACCAACTTCACGGGCCCTCTCAACTACACCTCCGGCCTGCCTCTAAGGGTTATTTCCCGGACTGAAAACGGCTCCACAGCTGTTTATACCTTTGAGGTCCCTCCAGTTGGTAGAAACTACACCCCTGGCTACTACCCGGTCTTCATTTTCACATCGAACAAGACCGGTAGGACTGCCCTCCTAATGTGGGTGGCGCTCCTTGAAAAGCCCGTTGTTGAGATAACGGATTATCCTGAGGCTCTCTCAGGCAACGGCAACCTCAGAATGCCCATCGAAGGAACCGTTATGTATCCAAACGGAAGCCCCGTGCGGGACGGCCTTGTAACCGTAACCCTCAACAGGACGAAGAACACAACGGGCACTATAGTCGGCGTTGTCCGGGTCAGCAACGGCACGTTTAACCTGACGGCGGTCGTCCCGGAGGGTGAGATGCCGGGAAGTTACCACATAGTCGCCCACTACAGGGGCTACCTTGCTTACCCCTCTAACAGCGACCCCCTGGTTACAATAAAGCGGGTTCCCGAGGTTGAACTTAAGCGCCTGAACGGGACCATTGTGATTTTCCTCAACTGGAACGGCAATCCCCTGCCCAACAGGACGATAACGGTTACCGTAGGAAACATGAGTCTGAATCTGACGACGGACGAGAAGGGTTACGCCTATCTGAGAATCAGTAGCGCCACGGGAACGGTTAGGATAGTGTATCGGGGTGATGACCTGTACCTGCCCCTCAACGAAACCCTTGAGATTCCTCCACGGGAGAAAGGAAAGGAAACGACATCATCTCCTGAGTTTAAGACAAAACACCTCCTCGACATTTCTCGCATCATAAAGCTTGTATCGGGCCTGTTCCTGGCCGTTGGCATTGCCTACGTTGTGCTGAAG
>NZ_JAMOQU010000029.1 GCF_027063845.1 Thermococcus sp. | reverse complement strand
CCAGTGCTGAGGAGGTTAGTTCTGCTGTTGAAGAGCAGACTGCTGCCACTGAGGAACTCGAGAGAGCAGCAAACGACCTCAAAAACATCGTGGCCCAATTACGCGACATCATCAGCAGATTCAAGCTCTGATATGGTTCCTCTCGTATTTTCTTTTTCTTCTGACCTCTTCCGAAAGGTCTTTTTGGAGAAGATGCGTACCATAATCCATGAAGCCCTATCGAGGACTGGCGATAATATTCGGTTTCTACGCGCTTGGCGAGATAGTCAGTTCTGCCCTTCACCTTCCAGTTCCGGGTAGCGTTCTCGGGATGCTGTTCCTGCTCTCGGCGCTTCTGAGCGGTGCCGTGAAGCTTGAGTGGGTTGAAAACGAAGCCGAGCTCTTCGTGAAGAACATGAGCGTCCTCTTCATCCCGCCGGGACTCGGGATAGTCACTTACCTCGGCCTGATAAAGGCCCAGCTCGTTCCGATATCGGTCGCTCTGGTTATCAGCTTCGTCGTCACCCTCTTCGTGACCGCAAAAACCGTGGAGGTCGTTCGGAGATGAACCCCTACGGGATAGCCCTAACGCTCGTGGTGTTCTACGTCTTCTCGGAGCTCCACGCGAGGAGAAAGGCGTTCTACACGAACCCAGTCCTGCTTTCGATAATCACAATCGCCGTGGTTCTCAAGCTCGGAAACGTTTCCTACGACTCGTACATGGAGAGCGCGGTCTTCCTCAAGTTCCTGCTCGGACCTGCAGTTGTGAGCCTGGCAATCCCTGTTTACAAGAACAGGGCGCTTATAGCCAGGTATGCAAAGGAAATCTCGCTGGGAATTCTAATCGGCGGAACCACCGCGGTGCTGAGCGCCTACTGGACGGCCCAGTTACTCGGCGCGAGTGAAACCGTTCTTCGAAGCATAGCCCCCAAGAGTGTAACGACTGCCATAGCCATAGGCGTGAGCGCGAAGATAGGCGGAATCCCATCGCTGACGGCAGTTCTGGTGATAACGACCGGACTGCTCGGCAACGCCTTCGCGCCGGAGTTGCTGAACGTCTTTGGGGTCAAGGACAGAATAGCGAGGGGTTTGGCAACGGGGGTTTCCTCACACGGCCTCGGGACGGCGAGGATAATAACCGAGGACGAGTTGGCCGGAGCCGTGAGCGGGTTAGCCATGGCCCTGAACGGGGTCTTTATCGCCCTCCTTCTTCCGTATCTCATCGAAGTCATCTAAGATGCACTCGCTGACGCGAAGCCTGTCGTTGGCGTCGAGGAAAAGAGTGAAGTCCCTCTTCGCCAGCCTGTCGTCAACCGGTGCGTGCTCGACGAGAAAGGCTATTATCTCGGCCGTGCTGTAGGGCACCTTGACGCCGAGCTCGTCGGCCTTGCTGAAGAGCTTGTCGGGAACGTCAAAGATATCCTCGCCGCGTTTGACCTCGACGCTCACCTTCGAGTTAATCTGCTCCCAGATTAGGAGGGTGTTCCGGGCCTTCTCAATCTTCTCCAGGGCCCTTCTCTCCAGTATGCTGACGTTGGCCCTGCTCGTGCCGAGAAGCTCGGCAATCTCGCTCTGCTTGAGGCCCCTCGCGCGGAGGCGGAGAATCTTAATCTGCTGTTCGGTTAGAAAGCTCTTCATTGTAAACACCAAAGCTTAACAGAACGTAGAAGGTTAAAAGTTTTTAGGTCTGGGTAGCGGTGGGGCATTCTCAAGGGCACCTCTAACTCTGATGAAACTTTCACCCCGCCTTTGAGAAAGGCTGCGAACAAGCTTTAGGAAAGCTTGACCAAAAGGGTTAAGCCCCCAAAGGGGGCAAAGATAAGTTGCATGCTTCTCCAAGTGACCCGTTGGTTTTTAGGTTTGCTTTAATTGGGAAAGGTGTTTGACCTGAAATGCGCCTGAAGGGCGCTAAGGGTGAAAACACGCTCGAGAACAGCAAATTTAAGAGCAAACCTACCCGAAAATGAACCCTCTAAAACGCATGCCTAATTTTGATGAAACTTTTCACCAGAAAAGTTTCCCCGCCAGCGCTTGCGCAAGCAAGGGCTGTTATGGGGCCGGGGCCGGGATTTGAACCCGGGCTAGGGGATCCACAGTCCCCTGTGCTGACCAGGCTACACCACCCCGGCCACGTCCAGCTTAAGCTTTTGGGTTAGCTTTATAAAGTTTTCGTCAGATGGCGGGAGCAGAGGTGGTAAATCCCGCCTTCACCTGAGATTAGGGCGCGCGTGCAGTTAAACACCGATTGAAAACCTCGCCGGGGGCTGAGGAATGAAGGCAAAGCGGGAAGCGCTGGTCAGCCTTTTCACGGCAATGAGAGAAGGTAAGGTTGACGAGGACATAATAGACCTCCTTCTGCTCATCAACTCCATCAGGGGAATCTACACGACGAGCTCGTGCTCCGGCAGGATAGGAATCATCGAGGAGCCAGCCTTAGGCGCCAAACCCCTGAGCAGGTGGCTGATTAAGGTTCACCGCGAGATGACGTTTCCTGAGGCAAAGAAGGCCCTTGAAAAAGCCAAGGAAGGACTGATATTCCTCAAAAGCCAGCCCCCGATTTTCCACGTCGTGGCTGAAGACCTTGAGCGGGCTAAAAAGCTCCACGAGCTCGGTTTAGCCAGCGGTTTCAAGTACACGACCTTCAAGGTAATCTCCAACCGTTACCTCGTCGAGATAAACGCCACAGAGTATCTCACGGCACCGCTCGGCAGGGATGGAAAAATCCTCGTAAGCGACGACTACCTGCGTTTCGCCCTCGAAATAGGCAACTCGATGTTGAGACGCTCGAAGGGCAGGCTTCCGAGGCTGATGAAAAACTTCGAAAAACTCCGCGAGGAGCTCGGTGAGGACGAGCTGTTCTACGAGCTGGCGGAGGAGTTTAGTGTGAAGGTATGGACTGCGTAAACTTTATCCCTCCTTAATCAAACTCTCAACCATGAGGACATTGAAGGAGATTGAGGAAATCCTGAGGGCCCACAAGCGTGAGCTTGAGGAGCGCTTCGGCGTCCGTGAAATCGGCATATTCGGGTCGTACGTACGAGGGGAAGCAACCGAGGCGAGCGACGTGGACATTCTCGTGGATTTCTACGAGGTGCCATCCCTTCTGAAGTTCATTGAGCTTGAGGAGTACCTTGAGAGTCTCCTCGGGATTAGGGTAGACCTCGTCCTGAAATCCGCCCTCAAACCAAAGATTGCCGAAGGTGTGGGCAGGGAGGTCGTCTACGTATGAAGAGGACCCACGAGGATTATCTTAACGACATTGTAGAAGCGATAACTCTCATTGAAGAATTTACTAAGGGAATGTCCTTTGAAGAGTTCCAACGGGATAAAAAGACTCAGTTTGCCGTTATCCGTGCGTTGGAGGTTATTGGAGAGGCATCAAAAGCAATCCCGCCCGAATTTAAGGAACTGCACCCTGAAGTGCCCTGGCGGGAGATGGCACGAATGCGGGACAAGCTCATCCACGCGTATTTTGGCGTTGACCTTCGAGTTGTGTGGAGAACAATTAAAGAGGACATCCCTCGGTTGAGAGAGATTTTTGAGGGACTCCTTTAGCGTGTCTCACTTCATCTCGTTCCACTCTGGATTTCCGTAGCGCTTCTCTATCAGCTCCTCTGCGAGTTCAAGCTCGTAGTCGGTGAGCTCACCCTCCTCAAGCTCGAATGCGTTGAAAAAGCTCTCCTTCAAAAGCTCGTAGGCCTCCCAGCGGTTCAGCTTTATCCCCTCGCGCTCGAGGGTTGTTACCCTTTCCCAGATGCTCGAAACGCCCTTGTCAGCGAGCTTGGCCTTGGAGACCCTCAGGACTTTTCCGAGGAGTTCAACGCGCGTCGCGTACATGAACGTGCCGTGCTGAAGGATTACCCCCTTCCTCCTCGTTTGAGCGGAGCCGCTTATCTTCTTCCCGTTGGCGACGATGTCGTTGAGGCCAGAGAAGCCCGCTTTAAGCCCGAGGTCGTTGAGGGCATCTACAAGCGGACCGGCTAAGTAGCGGTAGCTCGTCTCGACGTTTTTCAAAGCCGGGTGAAGGTCCTCGCCGACGACGACCGAATAGGTTATCTCGCCGAACTCGTCGTGGAAAACGCTTCCTCCGCCGGTTATCCTGCGCACGACGGGAATACCGAGCCTTCTGGCTTCATCAAGGTTGACGTCGTGAACGACGCTCTGGAAGCGGCCTATCGTCACGGAGCTCGGTGAAAAGGTGTACAGCCTGACGGTGTCGGGAACCCTTCCCTCGATTCTGGCAATCATTATCGCCTCGTCTATCGCCATCTGAACCTCCGGTTTAGCGACGATGAGCGGGATGAAGCGCATGACCACCACCACTGTTAAAAACCCGGGAGTGTTTTTAAGCCCAGCGATGATGACGCCCAAGCCCTCCTGAGGGTGTGATGAGAGCGGTCACCACTGAGCACATGGCATATACCAAAACTTTTTAAAACCCCGGGCACTCCACTATAACCGGGAGTGGGCCGGTAGCTCAGCCTGGTACGAGCGCCGCCCTCGCAAGGCGGAGGCCGCGGGTTCAAATCCCGCCCGGTCCACCACAAAACGTTTTTACGCTTAACTACGGACTTCATAATTAGGTGGTGGGATGGTAGACCTTGAGTTGTTTTCAAAGCCCGACGAAGTTGAGAGGCTACTCCAACAGCTTAAGGACGTTTCTAAATTGTCCCCTGGAGAAATCTTCTCGTACTTGATTGAGCTTTCTGAGGCCACGTTGTCCCTTTACATCGTTATGCGAGATTCACTTCCCAGAAGTTACGGCAGGGTCAAGTTCTCGCGTTTTGTAGAAAAGAAAAGGAAACAAATCGAGAACATGCGCCACATTGCCAGAGAATTGTACCCGGGGCTGAAGACGAGGAAATTTGAGTTTTCTGAGGAGTTCAAAGTGGAGACGGTTGAAGACTACGTTAAAGTTCTCAGAAGTGCCATGAGCTTAGAACTGATGGGTTTGAAGGCCTTTGAATACCTTTCTGAGTTTTCTGAGGAAGGGTTGCTCTTCAGAGACCTGGCCGAGGAAATAGAAAACAACGTGAATGAGCTAAAGAAGGAGCTTGAAAAGGTTGAAACCTTTGAGCGGAAGGCCAAGTTCGCTGATTTCGTTAAGGAGCTGGTTGGTGATAGGGATGGACGAGTTTGAACTCCTTAAAAAGCTCGTTGCCATTGAGTCTCCCTTCGGCAGGGAAGGGGAAATTTCACGCTTTATAGCGTCCCTGCTGGAGGAGCATGGCTTCGACGTTGAAACACTTCCTGTTGAGGGCTTTGGTGACGACGTGCTGGCATATCTTCCAGGGAGGGGCCTAACGGTCGTCCTCAACGGCCACATGGACACGGTAAACCTCTCGCCGGGCTGGACGAGGAACCCGAAGGGCGAGCTCGACGGTGACCGCTTCTACGGCCTTGGAAGCGCGGACATGAAAGCTGGCCTGGCCGTTCTGCTGAGCCTCTTCGTTGAGATGGGTGGGCTTTCAAAGCGGGAGAGGCCGAACCTAATCTTCACCGCCGTCAGCGACGAGGAAGGTTACTCGCGCGGAACGTGGGAGCTGATAAAGAGCGGGAAGCTCGAGAAGGCCGACCTGGTTCTCGTGGCAGAGCCGACGCGTGAGAGGCTGATGCTCGGCGCAAGGGGTCGCTTTGTAATCACAGTTAGGGCCAGAGGAAAGAAGGCCCACGCCGCGAGGCCATGGCTTGGTGTAAACGCCATCGAGGAGCTGGCAAAGCTCGTTTCGAACCTTGAAAGGATAAGGCCGAAGAGCCACATAAAGCTCGGCAGGGGCTCGTACTGCACGCTCTATATAAGGGGCGAAGCCGACGGCCTGAGCGTTCCTGACTATGCAGAGGCGATAATCGATAGACACACCGTCATAGGGGAGGACTGGAAGCGCGTTGAGGCCGAGCTGAGAAAGCTCGCGGAGCGGGTTGGCGTTAAAGCTGAGCTCGAAATCGAGAAGTTCCCGAGGCCAACGCCGAACATGCTCCCCTACGTTGTGAGGGAGAACCTCCACGAGGTCAAGCTCTTTAAGAGGGCCTACACCTCGGCGACGGGCGAGGACCCTGAGGTAACCTACGGCAGGAGCGTCGGCGACTTCAACTACTTCGCGACCTACCTCGGTAAGCCAACCCTCGTCTTCGGGCCAGAGGGAGGCAACTGGCACGCGAGCGACGAGTGGGTGAGCGTTTCGTCGATGAGAAGGGTGAAGGAAACATACAGGGCCTTCCTCGCGTCGCTGGTGTAGCCTCGGGAAAGCCGGTCTCATCACCGCTCAGGGCAGGGAGTTATCCTCATCGGCGCGAAGACTTTTAAGCTTCCCCTTTTAACCCCTTCCATGTTCACCATTATAGCCCGAGCCAGAAAGGACGCGAAGGCTCTAAGCTACATAAACGAGAGGAACTACGGGGGCTTTCTTAGGGTTGAGAGCCTCGGCGGGGGCAGAACCAAGGAGGAAGTCCTCGAGAACCTTGAGAGAGCCCTCGAAGGGCCTTACATCCCGGTTCTCCTCCTTGGCGAGAAGGAGAGAGACCTCATGGAGGAGCTCCTCCCCGTTTTGAGAGAGTCTGGGAAGCCCTTCTACGCGAGAGTTCTGAGGACGAAGCGCGTTAGAAACATGCGCGTTGACGAGCTCTACTCCCACATCGAGGAGATAAAGGCCCTCTTTCGCCTCGGCATCGAGTGGCGGGGAACCTACGCCCTCAACCCCGAGAACCCCTTCGGCCTCGAAATTAACCCGGACTACGACGTTTACCTTGCCCTCGGCGACGGCTTTAGAAGGGCCATGCGCTCGCTCCTCGACGTCGAGCTCGGCGAGAACTCGCTCGTCCTGAGGAAGACTATGAACCAGGAGGTCTATTTCTCGGGCCCGAACAAGGTGGCCGAGGTGAGCAAAAAGCTCGGCTTTCCGACCGAGGTCCTCTGGAAGTGCCCCTGCATCGAGGACGTCTCGCTCGACTCGCTCATCTCAGCTAACAGGGACTACATAGAGGCCTTTGCCGAGGCTTCGAAAGCATTTCTCAGGGCTTTTGAGGACTATGACATCGTGGTTCCATGGAGCGGAGGAAAGGACTCGACGGCCACACTTATCTTAGCGAAAGAGGTCTTCGACGAGATTACCGCTGTCTACGTCAGGATGGAGTACGAGATGCCAGGAACGGACGAATACGTTGAAGAACTCGCGGAAAAGCTTGGCGTTAACCTCGTTCGCGTCGACGTTCCGATGCCCGTTGAGAAGTACGGCATGCCGACCCATGGGAACCGCTGGTGCACGAGGAAGAAGGTCGAGGTCCTCTATTCAGTTGTTTCGGAGTTTGAAAACCCAGTTCTCCTCGTCGGCGACCGCGACGGGGAGAGCGCGAGGAGAAGGCTTAAGCCACCGGTCGTTGAGAGAAAGACGGATTTCGGAAGAATCCTTGAGGTTATGCCCATAAAGTTCTGGAGCGGGCTCATGGTTCAGCTCTTCATCCTCATGAGGGGCTTTAAACTGCACCCGCTCTACTACGAGGGCTTCTACCGGCTCGGCTGTACAATCTGTCCGAGTCTGGCGGAGTGGGAGGTCGAGCTGTTAAAGAAGAGGGGAGTGAGGGCGCTCCCTCAGAGCTTCCTTCCAACCACCAGACCGACGACGAAGGCCACAACAGCGAACAGGCCGATGAGCCCGTAGTCCGAATCGCCCGTTGCAGAGCCGGGGGAACTCTGGGTCGGTGAGTTGGTTGCAGTCGGAACGATGACCTCTGGAACGGTCACGTTCTCCTCTGGAACGTTTGGAACCGGGCTGAGGGGCGTTGAGAGGAACAGGTTTGCGGTTTCCTTGGCGTAGGTGTAGAAGGTCATTGCTGTTTGCAGGTCGTCCGTGCTCTGGTTCTTCTTTGCGAGCTCTTCAAAGCTCTGGGCGAACTCGTAGTAGGCTATGGCAAGTATGGGGGTTATTCCCTTCTCCTCGGCGATGCCTATCGCGGTCTTGGCGTCGCCCTTGACCATGTTGAGCTTGTCCATCAGAACTGTCCAGTTGGTTATCGCGAGGGTATCGAGGAAGACCTCGCCCTGAACGCGCGCCTGCATGGCCGTGAACAGCGCCGCGGAGTACTTTCCGTCGTCATAGTACTGCTGGGCCTTCTCTATCGTGTCGGTGAGGCTGTTTCCGAGGATGTCGCCGTACATGGACTCGATGTAGGCGACGATTAGGTCGGACTCGTCTATGTAGTCCCTCGCCGTGGCTTTGATTAGGTCTTTCTTGATGGGCTCGCCCTTGGCGAAGCGCTTTCCGAGGTCTGTCCAGAATATGGCAGTCTTGGCCCTCTCGTAGGCGTAGGCCGCCTTTCCTATTGCGTCCCAGTAGTCCCCCGAGTAGTAGGACTTCCACGCCTGGTCAAGGTTGCTCTTCGCGTCCTCAACCCTCTGTTCGGCCGCGGCAACTGCCTGGAGCATGGTGATTCCTCTAATGCTCTGGTTCTCGACGTGGGCTTCGGCGCTCTTGATGGTCTCGCCGGTGTTCTTCAGGAGCTCCTCAACGTCCTTCGGAGTGCTGGTCTGGAGGTACCAGTCAACGTGCCTTATCACTATCCTCGCCTGGAAGTCCTTGCTGAGGGCGGTGTAGTAGAGACCTTCGTCTATGTACCCCTTCGACTGGTTGAGCAATTGCCCGGCGTTGTTCAAAGCCGCGAGGAGCGTCATGTAAGTGTCGTAGCCGACGTTGCTTTCCTTCAGTTCCTTCATGACCCTCTGGTAGTAGTCGGTTGTGTTCTTGTAGTCGCTCAGGGCGTCGTTTCTGAGGAAGGAGGTGTCAATCTGGACGTTCTGGGGGGCCTTCGGTTTCGGGAGCCTGTGTCCAGTGAAGTAGTATACCGCCTCGTAGATGTCCTTAACTTCCACCACTTTGAGTCCCCAGCGCTCTTCCGCGTACTTGACGACGTCAACGGGCTTGGTCTCGGTGTTTATCTCAATAACGCCACCGATTTCCCTCTTCTGGGTTTCCTGGACGTACTGAATCCTCTGGCCTTCGGGAATCAGGAAGAGCTTTACCCCTGCCTGGTGGGCGGCGGCCGCCTTCTCAAGGATTCCGCCGACGGGACCTATGCTGCCGTCCGGGTTAATCATTCCCGTCATCATGACGTTTGGGTTTACCTTCCAGCCCCTCAGCGCCGCGATTATTCCGACGGTCATTGTTCCGCCAGCCGAAGGGCCGCCGATGATTGAGGTGTTCGCGCGAACCTGGATAAAAACGTCGTAGTGACTCATGTTGACTCCGAGAACCCTTCCCGCCACTCGAGTGGCCAATCTGGCGCTGGCCTGCATGTCAACCTGAGCCAGTGGCCAGGTCTCTATGTAGACGTGTCCGCTTCCGGGGGTTACTGTAATCACGAACTCCGTGACGACACCGGTCAGCTCTCCAGTTGAGGTCTTGGCGACGGCTGGAGCGTGCATTATCACCGTGTGCCCCTCGCTCGGGCACTGGGCCATCACTGGCGTCGCTAACGGAAGCAGAAGGAGCACTGCCAGAACTAAAACGACCGCTCTCTTCATCCTTTCACCCGTTTGGAGAATTAGAAAGGCCAAATAAAGCGTTTGTGGTTCCCCCCTCTATGGCAAGCCATATTAAGGTCTTCCCCTTTATGCCCTGCGGTGGGAGCATGGAGTGGCTGATTAAGAGGGCCGAGGAGCTTGCGGGAAAGCACGGCGTTGACTACTATGAAATCAGGCTCGTTAAGGTAACTTCAAGGAGGCTCGTCATGAGCAACGGCCAGCTGAGGGAGCTCTCAAGCAACTCCGAGCTCGGCATCGGCGCGAGGGCTTTTAACGGGACCTGGGGCTTTTCGAGCGCCAACGACCGCGAGAGGTTTGAGAAGGCAATAGAAACGGCGATGAAGATAGCCAAGCTGTCGCGCGGGGACGCGGAGATTTACCTCGGCGAGCCCGTGAGAGACGAGGTTGAACTTAAGGTCAAGAAGCCCTTCACGGAAGTTGACATCGAGGAAAAGCTCTCGCTCGTCAAGGAAATCGACGGCCTCCTCAGGGGCGAGAAAATCGTCAGCAGGACCGTCAACTACGGCGACTCAATCGTCGAGACCTTCTACTTCAACTCCCTCGGGAGCGAGATAAGAACCGTCGTCCCGAGGATACGGCTCGGCTTCTCGGTAACGGCCAAGGAAAACGGCGAGATGCAGGACTTCTGGAAGAGCTTCGGCGGAACCCTCGGCTGGGAGTTAATTGAGGGGATTGACCTCCACTACTGGACGGCCCACGTAAAGGAGAAGGCCCTTGAGCTTCTGAGGGCATCTTCACCGCCCTCCGGGGAGATGGACGTCATAGCCGACCCCGAGCTGACTGGGGTTTTCATCCACGAGGCCCTCGGCCACGCCGTCGAGGCGGACTCCGTTAAGAACGGCGACAGCATCTTAGCTGGAAGGCTCGGGGAGAAGATAGCGGTCGAGGGTTTGAACGTCGTTGACGACCCCACTCTGCCGGGCAAGTTTGGGAGCTACCCGTACGACGACGAGGGGATTAAAGCCAAACGCGTTGAGATTATCAAGGACGGCGTTCTCGTCAGCTACCTCAACGACAGGGAGACGGCCGAGTATTTCGGCCTCGAACCCAACGGCCACGCGAGGGCGGAAAGCTACTCCCATCAGCCCCTCGTGAGGATGGGCAACACCTACGTCGAGCCCGGCGACTGGTCGTTTGAGGAAATCCTTGAGGAGGTTAAGAACGGTCTCTACATGCTCGGCGACAAGGGTGGTGAAGTTGATACAGCCAACGGGACGTTCACCTTCGGAGCGAAGCTTGGCTACATCGTGGAGAACGGAGAGATTACGGAGCCCGTCCGCGATGTTGCGCTCTCGGGCAAAATCCTCGACGTTTTGAAGAACATAATGACCATCGGAAACGATACGCGCGTTGAGTTTCCTGGCTACTGCGGAAAGGGCCAGTGGGTTCCAGTGGATGATGGCGGGCCCCACATACTGACAAGGGCCCTCGTGGGGGGATTGAGATGATTGAGGCCGTTGAGAGACTCGTGAAGCTCCTTGAGAGCGAGAACGTCGAGTGGGAGGTATTCTACCAGTTCGGGCGCTCGGGCTCGTTCAGAATCGAGAGGGAAACCCTTGAGCGCTCCCAGCGGAAGTTCTACTCGGGAATAGGCCTCAGGGTTGGGTTAAAGGGCAGGCTCGGCTTCTCTTACATAACGGGCCTTCACCCGGGCGAGGAGGAACTTAAGAAGCTGGTGGAGAGGGCGGTAAAGCTGGCGAAGATAAGCGAGGTTCCCTTCAGGGGCTTTCCTGCAGGTGAAAGGGTGAACCGCGTCAAGGGAATCTACGATAGGGCAATAGACGAGATTCCCTTCGAGGAGGCTCACAGGCTCGCCCTCGAATACGCCGAGCTGATGCGGGAGAAGAAAGGCGAGGAGACGCTCTCGGGTTCGCTCTCCCTCGCGGTCGGGACGAGCGGGGTCGTCAACTCCAACGGAATCGAGCTTGAGGAGCGTTCAACTTACATGGGAGTTTCGGCCTATGCGGTGCTCAGCGAGCCCCCGGGGACGGGCTCCTACAGGCAGAGCTTCACCTCCCTCCAGCCGGTTGAGGAGCTTGAGCGCGCAGTTGAGAAGGCCATTGACGAGGCGAGGCTTAGCGCGAGGGCGAGGAAGCTCGAACCCTACTCAGGAGAACTCGTTCTGGAGCCCAACGCTCTGGCTTCAATCATGGAGGTCTTCCTGAGCAACCTCTACGGCGATGAAGTGTATCACGGCAGGAGCAGGTTCTCGAAGCCTGGTGAGGTTATCGGCGACTTCTCGCTCGTGGACGACTCGACCCTTCCGGAACTGCCTGGGAGCTACTCCTTCGACGGCGAGGGAACTCCCGGCCAGAGAACCCTTCTCGTTGAGGACGGTACTGTCAGAAACTTCCTCCTCGACCACACCTATGCCTCTTTCCTCGGCATGGAGAGCACGGGAAACGCGCTGAGGACCTTCAGGAGCGTCCCGTACATCGGAACGAGCAACCTAATCCTCGAGCCAGGGGAGGAGAGCCTTGAGGACTATGAGGGGGTCATCGTTAGAAAGGTCTTCGGCGAGCACACGGCCAACCCCGTGAGCGGTGACTTCTCGCTGACGGTCGAGCTCGGCTACGTGGTTGAGAACGGTGAGCTGAAACCGTTTAAGGACAACATGCTCGTCGGCAACGTCTTCGAGCTTCTCAGAACGCTGAAACCCGGGAGAAAAGCTGAGAGGATTTCGAGCTTCGTCTCTCCGAGGGGCCTCGTCGAAGGGAGGCTCGTTTGACAACGTTTTTATATTTTCTCGCTTAACCCTATTTAGGGGATGCTCCATGACCAGCGATGAGCTTGATGAGATTCTATCCCTTCTCAAACCCGGTGAGACAGTGCTCGTTGAGTACACTCAGGATTCTCCATCTGAGCTCCTCCTGTGGTTGCTCGTGGGGTGGGCAAAGGCAAACGACAGGGCGATTCTCATTGACGACGTCCTCGACACTTTTCCAGAGGTGCTTGCCAGACTCGAAGTTCTCGGCTTCGACGTCTCCGGCTTTGAAGAACTGCCTGTAGTCAAAATCGGTGGTTCAAGGAACGTTGGAAACGTAATAGGAACAATAGACGTTGACAGGCACTCAATCGACTTCCGCTACTATGAGAGGATATACTCCAAGGCCACCGATGGCGTCATGGTGAACCCCGTCCTTGGGTTCCACAAGCTCTTTATGGTCCTCACTGAACGGGAACTCTTTCGGCTAATCCGCAACGTTGCGAGCTCCGTTGGGAAGAGGGACAGGATAGCCCTGTACCTCGTCAACTCCGACGTCATAGCTTCAAAGTCCGGTGGCTTCGGAGCCCTCTTCAGGGAAATCGCAACGACAGTCTTGGCGCTTTACCCAACGGAAAGTGGCTATGTTCTCGGCGTTGTAAAAACATCGAGAAGGGAGCTCCTCGGGAAGGAGGTCGTAATCCTCTAAATCTCTTCCAGCAGTTTCTTCCGCTTTTCCTCGTACTCTTCCTGGCTTATGACGCCCATGTCGTATAGTTCCTTCAGCTTCTTCAGCCTATCCATCGGGTCTTCCTTCCTCTCCTGAACCGGTGCAGTGTGCGAGATTGGGGCCGTTCTCGTGACGAGCTCCTTCGGCTTGTTGAGAATCCATTCCTCGCTGGTGAGGCCCTTCTTAACCGATATGCTCACGGGCTCGACCGCTATCGCGTTGAGGGCCTCCTTGATGGCGTTTATGGTCTTCCTGGCTTCCTCCTTGTCCATCCAGCCGAGCTTCAGCGTTATGCTTTCCTCGCCCTCTATTATGAACTCTGAGCTCATTATGCCGAGCTTGACCGTGACCCTCTCGAGCTTCTGGTAGGGCAACGCCCTGACGTCGTACCTCCCGAGAATCTTCTCATCGAGATAGATAATCCTCCTGTCCGTAACGAGAAGCCACTTGGGCTTTTCGAGGCTTACCTTCTTCTTGACCGAGTAGAGGACGCGCTCCCCGGGTTCAATAACCTTCCCGAGGGCCTTCGGAAGTTCGGGCTCTCCCATGGATAACACCTAACCTAATTTGGCGGTGGAATATATTAACCTGCCGGAAACCGTTTAAGGAAAAGTCCCCTACGGTTGGGGAGGTGTTGGTATGGACTTCGAGAGGAAACCGCTCATCGGCATGGTTCACCTCAAGCCCCTTCCTGGCTCGTACCTCTACGACGGCAACCTTGAGGGGGTCATTGAGTTCGCGGTGAAGGACGCCAAGACTCTCGAAGAGGCGGGCTTCGACGCGATAATGATTGAGAACTTCGGCGACGTCCCGTTTCCAAAGACCGTTGACAAGGTGACGGTCGCTTCCTTTACCGCCGTAGCAAAGGCCATCAGGGACGAGGTGAGCGTTCCAGTTGGGATTAACGTCCTCAGGAACGACGGGATAGCGGCCTATTCAATAGCCTACGCGATTAAAGCGGACTTCATAAGGGTTAACGTGCTGAGTGGAATTGCCTTCACCGACCAGGGAATTATAGAGGGCATCGCCCACGAGCTGGCGAAGCTCAGAAAGCTCCTCCCGAGCAAGATTCAGGTCTTTGCCGACGTCCACGTCAAGCACGCGGTTCACTTCTTCGACTTCGAGGATGCGATAAGGGACACCGTCGAGCGCGGTCTGGCCGATGCGGTGGTGGTGAGCGGAAGGGCAACCGGAAAGCCCGTAGATTTAGAAAAGCTCGCCCTCGCGAAGAGAATCTCGCCAGTTCCGGTTGTGGTCGGCTCGGGAACAACCTACGACAACCTGCCCGAGCTGTGGAAGCACGCCGATGCCTTCATCGTCGGCACGTGGCTCAAGCGCAATGGAAAGGTCGAGAACGAGGTTTCCCCTGAGAGGGCCAGAAAGCTCGTTGAGCTGGCGGAGAAGCTGAGGAGAAGTTCTTAGCTTTCCTTCGGCATTCTCCAAATTTTCTTCTCCGAAAGGCTTATTACCCCTAAGCGAGTAAGTTGTAGAAACGGCCCTGTCCCGCTTTTCTCTTCCGCGAGATGGGTTGTTATTTGGAGGTGCTAAGTTTGGGAATCCTGAAGAAACTGATGGTTAGCTTCTTCCTGCTCCTCTTCATCGGGGTCGCGGCAATCTTCGGAATGCAGTACTACTACGAGACGGCCTACAACAAGGTCCCGGTCGAGGTCAAGACCGAAACCGTGAGTGGCGACGTCTTCTACCTCAGCCACGTGCTCGAGCCTGGAAAGTACAAGATAACGGCCGATAGCGAGGGAACCGTTGAGAAGATAACGATACTCGACGAGAACGGTAACGTCTTGACCGAGTCCGAGACAGACAGCTTGATATACGGCTCCAGCGTGCCGTTTCAGGTGAGAGTTGACTACAAAGCTCCGGTTAACGTGGACAGCTACACGGTCTCTGTCGGAATATACAGGCTCGTGAAGAAGTGACGAAAGCATTATATTTTCTTTCCTTTACTTCTTCTCGTCTCATTACTCACTCTTACCTTGGGTGATGCTTATGGGGAAGTACTTCGGCACAAGTGGAATCAGGGGACTCTTCAACGAGTGCGTTACCCCCGAGCTGGCACTGAAGGTCGGAAAGGCTGTCGGGACTTATCTTGGGGGAGGAAGGGTCGTCGTTGGAATGGACACGAGAACGAGCAGTGAAACCCTCAAGTCGGCTCTAATCAGCGGACTTCTCAGCACGGGCGTTGAGGTGATAGACATAGGCCTCGCCCCCACACCGCTCACGGGCTTTGCGATAAAGCTCTACGAAGCCGATGCGGGCGTTACAATAACCGCAAGCCATAACCCGCCGGAATACAACGGGATAAAGGTGTGGCAGTCCAACGGGATGGCCTACACCCCCGACATGGAGGCCGAGCTTGAGAGAATTCTCGAATCCGGAAACTTTAGAAAGGTTCCCTGGAACGAGATTGGGACGCTCAGAAGGGCCGACCCGAGGGAGGAGTACATAAGAAAGGCCCTCGAGATGGTGAAGCTCAACGATTCCTACACAGTTGTCGTTGATTCCGGCAACGGCGCTGGCTCAATCCTCAGCCCATACCTCCAGCGCGAGCTGGGCAACAAAGTTATTTCGCTCAACTCCCACCCGAGCGGTTTCTTCGTGAGAGAGCTCGAGCCGAACGCGAAGAGCCTTTCAGGGCTGGCGAAAACCATTAGGGTCATGAAAGCGGACGTTGGGATAGCGCACGACGGCGACGCCGACAGGATTGGTGTCGTTGACGACGAGGGAAACTTCGTCGAGTACGAGGTCATGCTCTCCCTCATAGCCGGCTACATGCTCAGAAAGTTCGGAAGGGGCAAAATAGTCACCACCGTTGATGCTGGCTTCGCTCTGGACGACTACGTCCGGCCTTTAGGCGGGGAAGTGATAAGGACGCGCGTTGGAGACGTGGCGGTGGCCGATGAACTGGCTAAACACGGGGGAATCTTCGGTGGCGAGCCGAGCGGGACGTGGATAATCCCCCAGTGGAACCTAACCCCCGATGGAATCTTCGCGGGGGCGCTCGTCATCGAGATGATAGACAGGCTCGGGCCTATAAGCGAGCTCGCAAAGGAGGTCCCGCGCTACGTAACTCTAAGGGCGAAGATACCCTGCCCCAACGAAAAGAAAGCTAGGGCGATGGGAATCATAGCGCGCGAGGCTTTGAAGAGCTTCGACTACGAGAGGCTGATTGATATTGATGGAATAAGGATTGAGAACTCCGACTGGTGGATTCTGTTCAGGCCGAGCGGAACCGAGCCGATAATGCGCATAACCCTCGAGGCGCACACGGAGGAGACGGCGAAGGAGCTGATGGAGAGGGCTGAAAAGCTGGTAAAAGAGGCTGTGAGGAGGGCTTAACCCATTATGGCTCTCCTGAGCCTTTCCGTACTTCCCTCGACGTCGTCCTTGTCGAACTCCAGGAACTCAGCCTCCGGGAAGCGCTCCATGAGCTCCTCGAAGAGCAGTCCCGACCCTTCCTTCACATGGAATTCAAAGCGCTCGATGATTTTCCTGCTCTCCTCAAGCCTCTTTTCCTTGTCCATGTAGAAGAACGCCGGAATCAGGCCGTAGTCGAAGGAATCAGGGTCGTTCGAGGTCGTGTGGAAGACACCGCAGGTTGGGGAGCCCCTAACGCCGACGAAGACCACCCGCTCCGGCTTCTCTTCAGTTAGAACCCTCCCTATGAAGTCCGCTACGACCTGAACCCTCTCGCGCATGCCGAGTCTCTCAAAGCTCTCCCTTCCCATCGGGGGCCTTGGCCAGCCGATTAGCTCGAACTCGGGGCATGGATAAGCCAGAACCTGCCACTCGTTGCCGAGCTCTCCAACCAGCTTCCTTAGCTCTCTTGCCGTCATGTATTCCTTCTCCTTCGGCCCGCGGTAGACGTAGAACGGGCTTAACAGGCAGGGGGCGATGATTAGGAGGTTCACGGTAATCACCCGATAACTTTTATCAGAGGAATCTTCTCGAAATCCGAGTCAAAGGTTAGAATGCGCTCAATCTCGTGTTCCACGCAGGTTGCAACGATGAGGGCATCGTTGGGAAGCAGTTGATACTTCCCCTCGATCTCAGAGCGACTCATAGTACGCCTCCTTAAGGCGCTTGTAGTCGATTTTCTTGACCTTTCTGATGACCATGGAGTCGAGTATCTCATCAATGTCGGGGGTTATCACTATCCTCACCCTCGCGTGCTCCGGCAGGTTGAGCTTCTTCAGGGGCTTCAGCACGCCGTTCTCGTAAACCGCATCAACAACCTCCATGTTCCCACCAACTTCCTTTACCCCAACTCCCTTTAAGCCTTGCTCAGCTCCTCAATAATCCGCTCCACCTTCTCCCTCAGCTCCTCTAAGGTTCCCTCGTTGACTATGACGTAGTCGGCCAAGTCTTTCAGCTCACTTGTGTGATAAAGCCTCTCTTCGGCGTCGTCCATCGCCCTAAAGTCTTCGAATGTCTTGATTCCCCTGTCCTTGCTGGCTTTGCGTTTCATCAGGCGTTCGAACCTTATCTCGGGTTTGGCTTCGACGTAGATGACCTTTCCACTGAGCCTTTTTATCGCCTCGATTTCCTCCCGCGAGCGGACGCCGTCTATGACGACCTTTTCGCAGTTCCTCTTCTTGTCAACGGCGAGGCGGATGAGTATGTCCCCGCCGTATTTGTCCTTGAGGTACTTCCCGAACTCTATGAGTTTCTCGCGCGTCGGCTCGGCCTTCTCGGGCAGTTCCGGAATCCAGGAGTAGTCGGAAACGTTGTGAGTAAGGAGGTCTATAAGAGGGTCACTGCACGAGACCCTGCAGAAGCCCTTCTTCTCGAAGAACTTGGCAACGGTAGTTTTCCCGGCGGCAATCTTTCCAACGACCCCGATTATCATATTCTCCGCCTCCAGTAGCGCCATACAACCTTGGCCCCATCTGTGGACTCCATAAGGCCGTCGTAGGTGAGTTTTGCGACGAACTCAAGGAGGGCCTCTTCATCGACCATCGTGGGGAACTCGAAGCCAAAAAGATATTTCAGCTCGAAGAAGCCGATGTGGAGAAGCCTGAAAGGATTGAGGAGGTAAACTCCACCCTTCTCGTCCAGCGGGAATGGAAAATCCGCCAGAACCAGCCTTGCGTCCTTTTCCCCCGCGATTCTCACGAGCTTGTCCTCGTCCGGGAAGAACAGCTCCCTAAGGTTCCCTTCAACGGCCTCATACTCGAGCCTTGGAAAAGTATATCTCAGTCCGACTGCCTCGTAGGGGAGCTTGAGGGCCCTGGCAAAGCCGAGGAGTGGTTTGGCGGAGAAGCTCAGGAAGACGAGCGTTTTCAGGTTTCCCCTAACTTCAGGCCATTCTCTCGGTGGAAACCTCCGCTCCGCCTTGATTATCGGCGTTAGGAACTCAAGCTCTTTGGGAAGGAGCCTTTCTGCCTCGTCCAGCCTTTTCCGCTTTATCTCAAGGTCGAGGTTTGAGTAAACCGTAACCTGCTTGACTCCGAGCCTCTCGCGGAGCTTCCCGATGACGAGGCTGTTGCCGATGACGACGCTCTTGTCAGTCCTGTCGTGGGCTATTATGAAGAGCTTGTTCCCCCTTGGGTCGTAGCGAACCTCGTCTATCCTGAAGGGGCTCTCCGGAAGACCGTGCTCAAGCCTTATCTCCCGAACGAGCTCAGATATTGCTTCCGGCGTGAACATCGGGCTCCCTTATCATGGGGGCTTTTAAGGAGATTGTTCCTTTTTTGGAACAAAGATTTTAAAATTGTGGAACAAACTTGGCTCGGTGGTTGAGATGAAAATCGGACCCAAGGAGATAGCGATTTCAGGTGTGATGCTGGGACTCGCGCTCCTCCTTGACGTCGCCCCGATAGACTTCCCGACGGTTTGGGGCATGAAGATTGACGTCGTCGCCGTGCCGATAGTAATCGTTTACTTCATCCTGGGCTTCTGGGGAAGCCTATTCGCCCTCGGCCTGCTCTTCATGGGTCTGAGTGTGGTTTCGTCTGCGAGCTGGCTTGGGGCAATGATGAAGGTAACGGCAACCTTCGCCGTCATACTCGGCCTTGAGTTCTCGAGGAGGACGGTCGGCATGGACTTCAGAAACCCGCGCAGGTTGTTCCTCTTCGGCGCCGTCGCCTACATCGTCGGCGTTGCCATAAGGGTCCCGCTGATGCTCCTGTTGAACTACTATGTGGCCCTTCCGATATGGCTCGGACTTCCGAGGGAGCAGGTTGTTCAGGCCGTTGAAAACTGGACTCACGTTCCCTTCTGGATGGCTATAGGCCTTCCGAACGCGGTTCAGAGTGTCATAGATGTCTTCCTGAGCCTCGCGGTTGCGGTTCCGGTTCTCAAAAGACTTCCCCACCTTGGCACGATGGACGTTTCAACCGGTGACATCGAGGAGAACGCCTTTTGATTCTCAATTTTTGAAAAAAGAGAAGGAATTCAGAGGTTCCCCAAGATTTCATCTCCCTCAATCGTTCTCTCGCAGTAGTGGCAACGGAGCTTGAGCGGGTCCCTACTCTCGACTTTGAAGCGTGGCCTCACGTACTCATCGTTGCTGACGCAGTTTGGATTGGGGCAGGTGAGGATTCCGATTATCTCGTCCGGAATCGAGACCTTGAACTTCTCCACTATCTTGTAGTCCCTGACGATGTTAACGGTAGCGTCCGGCGCGATGAGGGCAATCTTGTTGACCTCTTCCTCGCTCAGGTAGCGTCCCTCGACCTTCACGATGTCTTTCCTGCCGAGCTTCTTACTCGGGACGTTCGAGGCTATGAGGAGGGTCCCCCCGTTCGGTTTCGTCAGGCCGAGGATTTCGATGACCTTGAGCCACTTTCCTGCCGGAATGTGGTCTATGACCGTTCCCTCGGGGATTACCTCAACCTTCAGCTCAGGCATTTTAGAGCACCCCCATAACAGCCCTTGCTTCGCAAGCGCTGGCGGAAAAGTTTTGGGATCTTATCAACACTCCAAACTCTCCATGCATCCCCTCCAGAGTTTTGAAGGGGATGCGCCTTCAAACTTGCAACCATTCAGAGCACCCCCAGCGTTAGACCCAGAAGAGCCATCCTAACAGGCACGCCGGAGAAAACTTGCCTGAAGTAGAGCGCGTGCTCGCTCTTATCGACTTCTGGGTGAATCTCGTCCACCCTCGGGAGCGGGTGCATGACCTTTAACGTTTCCTTGGCGTTCTTCAAAAGCTTGCAGTCCACCTGGTAGCTGCCCTTGACCTTCAGATACTCCTCCTCATCTGGGAAGCGCTCGCGCTGGATTCTCGTGACGTAGAGCACGTCGAGTTCAGGGATTGCCCCCTCAAGCTCGGTCGTCTCGTGGACTTTAACGCCCCTCTCCTTCAGCTCCTCGACGATGTGCTTTGGCATCCTCAGGAGCTCGGGCGATATCAGGTAGAGCTCGACGTCGTAGAAGGCTAAAGCCTCCGCGAGGCTGTGAACGGTTCTCCCATACTTGAGGTCGCCGAGCAGGCCGATTGTGAGGCCGTCAACCTTCCCGAAGGCGCGCTTTATCGTGTAGAGGTCGAGGAGGGTTTGAGTTGGGTGCTGGTTGCTTCCATCGCCAGCGTTGATGACCGGAACCTCCGCCACCTCTGCC
The DNA here is from genome assembly GCF_027063845.1 of Thermococcus sp. Classification (GTDB taxonomy): domain Archaea; phylum Methanobacteriota_B; class Thermococci; order Thermococcales; family Thermococcaceae; genus Thermococcus. The sequence continues at coordinate 21,158 of NZ_JAMOQU010000029.1, read as the reverse complement.
GCCAGACGAGCGGCGCCCTCAAGCGGATGCCTAATCACAATCACGTCGCTGTACTGCTCGACAGTTCTTATCGTGTCTGCCAAACTTTCACCCTTCTTGACGCTCGTGCTCGAGGCCGAGGAAAAGCCTATCACCGAACCGCCGAGCCTGTGCATCGCGCTCTCGAAGCTCAGCCTCGTTCTTGTTGAGGGCTCGAAGAACAGCGTCGCGAGTATCTTCCCGCGCGCGTATTCGAGCGAGCCCTTCTCCCTGAGTTCTTCCTCGAGCCTCTCTGCGACCTTCAAAACGAACTCAATGTCGCTTTTCGAGAAGTCCCTAATGCTTATAACGTCCCTTCCTTTCCAGTCCATAAGAGCCCTTCTGGTGTAAAAAACGATGGGTTTTTAAGTCTTTTTTGACATCTATCTGTTGAGTCAATGATTTAAACCCTGGTTAGAACATCCAATAACCTGGTTTTAGGGTGATGGTATGAAGACGCCGAGCGTTTATATCACTGAAGAGCTTATGCCCTACCTGCGAGCGAGGATAGCGGGCATTCTCTACCGCGAAGGTCTTAGACAGTCGCGTATAGCGGGCTACCTAGGCATAACCCAGGCGATGGTGAGCAAGTATCTTGGGGGGATGTATAAGCGCCCTCCCGAGGAAGTCGCCGTGCTCTTAGATGCGATAGCAGAGGAGATTGCCGGGCTAATCCTAACGGGTGCTGCGAAGGATGAGATTATAGTCTTCACCTCAAGGAGGCTCTTTGAGCTTTTCTCCTCCGGTAAACTCTGCAGACACTACGCCAAGTACGCCGGAGTGAGCGAAGATATCTGCCGGTCTCTCTTTGCTCCCACCCACTCTTCGGCAGTTGAAGAGATGAGGCTGGCCCTCCGCGAGCTCCTCTCGTTGCCCGGGCTTCCAAAGCTCATCCCTGAGGTCAGGAGTAACCTGGCCTACGCGCCCCCAGGAGCGAAGAGTCCCGCCGACGTAATCGCGATTCCCGGCAGGATAACCCTCGTCAAGGGCAGGCCATACGCCCTTCCGCCGGAGCCCGGCGCGAGTAAGTTCACGGCTTCGTTAATCCTCTCCGTTTCCGGGAGGGCTCCGGAAGTGCGGAGCGTCATGAACGTCCGCCTCGACCACGAGATTGCCGAGGCAGTTGGGAAATTGGGTCTCAAATACTCCGAGATAAGGACCGGGGGCCTGAGTGACGAAGAGGCCATAGAAAGGATAGCGGGCCTGTTTGAGAACGATTCCCCTGACTTCATCCTCGACTGGGGTGGGGAGGGCGTTGAGCCACTCACCTACGTCTTCGGCAGGAATCCTCTAGACGTCGTCGGGAAGGTTAAGGTGCTGTTGGAGGTGATGAAATGATTTACCAGAAGGAGCTCCGGTTTTCAACGAGGGGCGAGATTGACCTCGTGGACATAACGGCCGAGGTTGAGAGGGTCGTTGAGGAGAGCGGAATCCAGAACGGCATTGCTCTCGTCTTCGTTCCTGGGGCAACGGGCGCGATAGTCACGATAGAGCACGAGTCGGGCCTCTTAGAGGACTTTAAGAGGGCGTTGATGGAGCTGATTCCCAAAGGCAAAGGCTACCTTCACGACAGGATAGACGACAACGCCCACAGCCACCTGCGAGCGACCCTGCTCGGCGCGAGCGAGTGCTTCCCGGTCGTTGACGGCAGGCTCGTGCGCGGAACCTGGCAGCAGATTTTCTTCGTCGAGCTCGATGTAAGGCCGAGGCACAGGCGCGTTATCGTGCAGGTTGTGGGGGAGTGAGGGGCTTTCACCGTTAAAAGGTGGAAATGTCCAAAAAGGGTATCTTAGGTTTCTTTTGCCCTCTCCATTCCGATTTCAACGCCCTTGGCGATGGCCTCTTGGAGGAGTATTTCCTTGTAGCGGTCGTTCAGTTTTTCCAGAGGTAGAGCTTGTATATCAGCCTAGCCCAAGCTCCAAAAAGCATGACCACGACAAGTAACGGACCCCAAGTACTATTTGCATAATCCTCTGAAAGAACCGGGCCAAAAGATGCCCAGAATGAGAAAGAGGGCACCGTCACGAGTGACGTGAATAGTATGTCCTTAATGATGTTGTCTTTTTGAGCCTGAATCTCCATGGCAGTTTTGTAATCTTCAACATTTAGCGTTGGCTCGAAGAAACCGAACATAACGTCCCACATACCAAATCATTCCTACGCCTGAATATAGAGCAAAGGCAGTAAATACGTCCATTTCCCTCCTCCCGGAGGGTATAACATCTGGAGCGGAGGTAAAGCCATCAGCCTTCCCACAGCTCCAGCAGGAAGAAGGGCACGTCCTCCCTTTCAAGCACGATTACGTTTCTTGGATACCTCCTGTGGGCCTTCCCTGCCTTCACTTCAACCTTCAGGTCTCCAGCGATTGCATCAACCTCGTAGGAGTTACGGTAGTAGTAAACCTCCCCGAACTTCCGATACAGGTTCTCCTGAACGAGCCACTCGTAGAGGGCGTCTTCCCTCAGCTCGGCCCCGCTCCAGGCAGAGAAGAGCCTCGCCAAAAGTGGGTCGCGGAAGAAGAACTTCTTCTCCCTCTTGTACAGGACCCTGTTTCCCTCCCTCAGGTATGCGATTCCGATGATGTACAGCTCCCGGAAGAACTCGATGTAGTCCTGCACGACCTTGTAGGAGTAGCCTGATGTCATTCCCGCTAAAGCCCGGAAGCTCGTAGCTGAGGGCGCGCTTTGAATCAGCGCGTGGAAGGTTTCCTTTGCTATTTCGAGGCTCTTCCCAAAGCGGACGAATTCACCTATGTATGCTCCGAGCAGGTCTTCCATCGGCAGACCGTTTATCGAACCGGGGAATCCGCCGGTTTTCAGGTACTCCTCGAACAGTTCCAATGTCTTTTCCCTCTGAAGTCTTGGCCTCTTCAGGCCCATAACCTCAACGTATTCTGCAAAGGAAAGTGGCATGACCTCGAGCGTCTTTCCCTCTCCCCTCCTGCCCGGAAACATCTCGATGTCCCGCTTCACCCTTAGGGAGCTTGAGCCAGTAACCGTGACCACGTCGTTCTCCAACATGCCAGCATCGATGAGCGGTTTGAGGCCCCTCCACCAGCCGTCGAGCGACGTTACCTCATCGAGGAAGATGTATCCCCTTTTGATTCCCTCCCGCTTTTTCATTCCTTCGAACTCCCTGAGGAGAGACGCCAGTTCCCTGTGGTCTGGAAGAATCTCCACGTTAATGTAGAGAATCGACTCCGGCGGGTTTTCCCTCAGGAGTCTCTCGATGAGGAGCTTTATCCCCGTCGTCTTTCCCACCTGCCTCGGACCGAGGACGAAGTTAAGCGAGAACGGTTCGAGCGATAGCTCCTCAGCCCATCTGGGCCACCAGTGGATTTTCTGCTCATTCCAGCGCCTTACATGGTAGTCCTCTTTCCCCTCCCACCAGGGGTTCATGTACGTCAAATCACCAAGCCTCATATCAACACCTGAGAACTGTTAGTTCTCACCCATTTATAAATCTTGAGAACTTGCACTTCCCATGATTTGTGACTCTTAAAGAGACACCCTCGGTTCCAGTATTGAACCTCCAAAAACACCGTGAAAGGGGGTAATAACCCGCCCGAGTTCATTGACTCCGCCCTCGGCGGTGCTCCCCGGGCGATTTGAGTTGGGTGCTTCACAATAAAAGGCTTTCTACCACACTTTGACATCTTCGTTCTCCTTCTTCTCGAACTCGACTTCCTCATACTTCCCGCTCAGCTTAATTGAGATGGCGTAGACGAGGGCAACAAAGGAGCCAAACAGAAACGCCATGAAAATCCAGACGAACCTCTCGGATTCCGGCATAAGCTTCTGATTCTTAACGACGTCGTAGGTGACCCACGCGAAGCCCGCGATGTTGAGAACCCAAATCAGGCCCCAGATTCCAATGACCACGTCGAACATGAAGAAAAATTAGGAGCGGAGATTAAAAACTTCACTCCTTCTTGAGCTTCTCGCAGTTCTTGACCCAGTTCTCGAGGATATCCTTGAGCTTGGGCTGGCCGATTTCCTCGAGCTCGTAGCGGACCCTTACAGCTGGCTTGTTGAGGTTCATGAACCTGCGCAGGTCAACTGGGGTGCCCATGATGACGACGTCGGCATCGGCCCTGTTGATGGTCTCCTCAAGCTCCTTAATCTGCTTCTTGCCGTAGCCCATAGCAGGGAGGATGACGTCGAGGTGCGGGTACTTCTTGTAGGTCTCGACGATTGAGCCGACGGCGTAGGGCCTCGGGTCGATGATTTCCTTCGCTCCAAACTTCTTGGCGGCGACGTAGCCGGCTCCGTACTTCATGCCGCCGTGGGTGAGGGTCGGACCGTCCTCGACGACGAGAACGCGCTTGCCCTTGATGAGCTCGGGGTTGTCCACGAATATCGGCGAGGCGGCCTCGATGACGGTGGCGTTCGGGTTGACCTTCTCGATGCTCTCACGAACCTTCTGGATGTCGTCCCTGTTGGCGGTGTCAATCTTGTTGATGATTATGACGTCAGCGGCCCTGAAGTTGGTCTCACCGGGGTGGTACTTGAGCTCGTGGCCGGGCCTGTGCGGGTCGGTGACGACTATCCAGAGGTCGGGCTCGTAGAACGGGAAGTCGTTGTTTCCGCCGTCCCAGAGGATTATGTCGGCCTCCTTCTCGGCCTCGCGGAGAATCTTCTCGTAGTCAACGCCCGCGTAGACAACCATACCGCGTTCGATGTAGGGCTCGTACTCCTCGCGCTCCTCGATGGTGCACTCGTACTTGTCGAGGTCCTCGAAGGTGGCGAAGCGCTGGACGACCTGCTTCCTGAGGTCGCCGTAGGGCATCGGGTGTCTAATAGCCACTACCTTGTAGCCCATCTCCTGGAGGAGCTGGGCGACCTTTCTTGAGGTCTGGCTTTTTCCACAGCCGGTTCTGACGGCGGTGACCGCAACGACAGGCTTGCTGGACTTGAGCATGGTGCTCTTGGGTCCAAGGAGCCAGAAGTCGGCACCAGCGCTGTGGGCCCTGCTGGCGAGGTGCATGACGTGCTCGTGGGAGACGTCGGAGTAGGCGAAGACGACTATATCAATGTCGTGCTCCTTGATTATCTTCTCCATGTCGTCCTCGCTCCATATCGGGATTCCGTTCGGGTAGAGCTCGCCCGCGAGCTCGGGCGGGTAAAGCCTGCCCTCGATGTCCGGAATCTGAGTGGCGGTGAAGGCAACGACCTCGTATTCAGGGTTGTCCCTGAAGAACACGTTGAAGTTGTGGAAGTCCCTTCCGGCCGCTCCAAGAATCAGAACCCTCTTCTTTTTCTTCTCGGCCATTTTTGTTCACCTCTAAAACTTTGTCCGCTGGCGTATCGAGCTTTACACTTATAACGGTTTTCGTTTAATAATACAAGCTCTAAGCGGGATTTATTCGATAAAGCTATTATTGAACTGAAAAACATCCAAACACAGCTGAATATTCCCCGTTTGAATTTACCTGTGGGGTTGATAACTGGCCCGATTACTCCCTAACGTCCATTATCTCCGCCCGCTGGTACTCGACGATTCTCTCGGGCCTTATCCTGATGAGTTTGTCAACGGCCCCTCCCCCGCCGATGACGTGCTCGTTCTCCAGAACCCTTTGGTCTATTATCGTCCTGAGCGGCACGCCGACGGGAGGAACGCCTCCAACCTCGTAGCCTGTAAGTTCCTTGACCTCTTTTGGCTTTGCAAACCTGCACTTTCCGAATTTCTTTTCTAGCTTCGGAAGGCTGACCCTCGACTCGCCGTCAACTATGACGAGAAGGGGCCCACTCTCGCTTACGATGACGAGCGACTTTATAACCTGCTTTCTGGCAACGCCCGTCTCCCTCGTGGCCTGCTCGACTGTCCTGACAGGCCTTCCAATTTCAAGGATCTCAGCTCCCAGTTCTCTCACAATTTCCTCAAGCTTCACCATGACAATCCTCGCACAACTTCGCTGCAATCGTTAATAAATCCTCCGCAGACGCTCTATGTCGTCTTTCCTATCCAGTGGGAGTAGCTCTAAGGGTTATGGCCATTGGAGGCTGAACATCAACGCGTGCAGCAAAGGACACACAAAAACAACGGGCGAAATAGGGGAGATAAGAATCAGAAAGGTTCGCTTCAGGAGGGGCAAGGAGCTTTTGGAGATTGGCTTCGAGTTATTTTAAGTGATTTAACGAAATGTTTATAACTTTTAACCACTGTATTACTGATCGGTGGTTACAATGGAAGAATCTAACGATCCAAGAGGATACTACGAGTGTGAATATCCAGATGAGTTTAGATATCTGCCTCCTGAGATAGTTAATGAGATCGTCATGGAGGTAACTAAGATTAAAAGAGATATAGAGAACGAATACGGACCATCTCTTGAAAGCCATATTAAATGTATCCAACTTGAGGCTAATAAAATCAGTGAAGACCCTAGTGCGTTTCGCAAGTTTGTTCAGTACGTATCAGCACGACTAAATCATGTCTCGTTGATTTTTAAGAGTGCTTTTTCTAGTGCAAAACGTCGTCTTCAATATCGTTTGCGGTGGGCTGAATATGAACTTAGGAAAGTAATTAAAAAGACGGGTAAAACTATCTCATTGTTATATAGTGAGCTTGCAATGAAAGCCATTGAGGATATGTTTGAGTGGTTTCTCGCAAAGTTGAATAGTATCTTGGACTGGGTTAAGAACAAGATTGAAAACATAAATTGGCATGAATCTCCGGATAGCATCTCACTTGGAATTAGCACGGGTATTCCACCAAGTATTTCAATTTCTCTTTCGTGGAATACGAACAAAAAACAAAGGTAAATTTTTCTCATTGCCTAATTCTATTTTTCTATCCTTTCCGCACCCAAAGCGCCCCTGCCATGCCGAAGTAGGTGGGGCAGGCATAGGCACTCGCCTTTAACTCGAACTCCGCTTTTCTCATCGCCCCGAGCATTATTAACATCTGCCAGTAGCTGTCCACGAGGGCCTTCCTAACGAGGTCCTCGGGGATGATGAGAAGCTCCTCAAGGCGGTCTTCGTTGATGAGCTTCATTATCAGCCTGTCGTACTCCTCGCTCTCCTTCACCTTCCCGTAGGGGCCGTTTTCGCTATGACCGTGCCCGTGGTCCGCGCTGATTATCAGCGCAACCCTCTTCTCCTCTCGCTCAAGGACTTCGCCGAGGATTTCACCGAAGCGGACGAGCGTTTCCCTGCTAACTCCCCTCGACGGCGTCATCAGGACGAGCGGTTTCCTTTCGAGGAACTGGAGCGGAATCAGCTCGCCCCAGCTCAGGGGCCAGCGCGAGTATTCTCCCCTTAGAGATGCAAAGTTCAGGTCAACGACTGGCATTCCCGCATTTTTCTCGGCCTCGTAAATCTTCTTGGCCAGTTCCCCCTCTGTCTTCCACTCGCCGGGCAGTTCCTTTCCCTCGAAGCCGAGCCACGAGACAAGGTTTTCAGCAAGGACGACGCCGAGGTGGTCGCTCATTCTGACGTTATGCGGGCTTATCAGGACGTAGGAGTCCACGCCTTTGAACTCCTCGCCGATTCCCCTCAGGACTTCCGCGAGCCTCTCGGTTTCCTCGTCTGGGGGCTCAAGAACCGGGTTGCCGTGGGGCATCAGACCTATTCCGACGAGCATCTCAATCACCTCAGGCAGTTTTTAAGCCCCTCGAGCGGGCACTCTGTTATCTTTCCCGCCGGAGCATCCTTTAGGGCTCTCAATCCAGAACCGGTGAGAATCGAGACGACCTTGGCTCCTTCGGGAAGGTTTAGCTTTTTCAGAGCCGCCACCCCAGTCGCGCTCGCCGGCTGGACGAAGAGGCCCTCTGTGGCTAGTTCCGTTTGGGCTTTTCTGATTTCATCGTCCGAAACTGAGACACAACCCCAGCCGAACTCCCTCAGGAGTCTTAGAACGGCGTTTCCGCTCGGTGGGTAGGGGTTCGCTATTGCCTTGGCTATTGTTTCTGGATTCTCAAAGCGCTCCACCTTTTCCTTCCCCTCGAGGAAGGCTTTGCATATCGGAGAACAGCCCTTGGCCTGAACGGCTATCAGCTTTGGAATGCTGTCAATAAGCCCATTCTCGTAAAGCTCGATGAAGCCCTTCGCCACTCCCCTGAAAAGGCCGCCCGAGCTGGTTGGGATTAGAATGTAGTCCGGAGTAAGCTCCTCGGCTATCTCGAAGGCTATTCCCTTGTAGCCCTCGATTCTGAAGGGGTTGTCTGAGTTGATAAAATAGACCCCGAGTTTTTCTCCCAGCTTGAGGCTCTCGAAGTAGAGCCTCCCGTAGTCCCCGAAAACCCTTATCACTTCTCCGCCGTAGACCGAGACGGCCTTTAATTTCTCGTCGCTCGCGCTCTCGGAGACGAGAATCTTGGCTTTAAGCCCGAAGCGTGAAGCGTAAGCCGAAACGCTCGCCGCCATGTTTCCAGTCGAGACCGTCCCAACGGCCTTGTAGCCCGCTTTGAGTGCGTAGCTCATTGCCAGAAAAGTTCCCCTGTCCTTGAAGCTCCACGTCGGGTTCACCGTTTCGTTCTTGAGGTAGAGCTTAACGCCGAACCCGTCGCCGAGCCTCGACTTCACCAGCGGGGTGTCGCCCTCGCCGAGGGAAAACTCAAGGGCCGGCTCGACCGGCCAGAAGTCCCAGAACCGCTCCCAGACGCTCTTTCCGATGTAGGGTTCTCCCTCAAAGAGCTCGAACTCGACCGGCTCACCGCACTCGCACCTCTGGACGGGCTCATCGTATGTTTTTCCGCAGATTGGACACCTAAGCTTCAACCCGAACCCTCCTCACGGCTTTTAGGGTGACGGTCTTTCCGTCGAGGATGATTGTGAGCCTTGCATAGGTGTTCTTTTCGGCGAGCCCCTCGAGGGTTTCGGCGAAGGTTTTAGAGGCGTTCTCGTCCGAGAACTCAACCTTCCACAGGAGGACGTAGTCGGTTCCGTTGGTCGCGAGGACGAGGTGGTCACCGAGCCACGCGCTTGAAACGTTCCACGCGGTCTCGTTGTCGAGCTTGGCAACGTCCCTGAGGAGGACGTGGACGTAGAACTCGCCCATCCTGTCGTCCCTTATGACGCTCCAGTTCGCTGGAACGCTCAGCGACACGTTCACGGGCGTTATTTTCTCCAGATAGAGTTCAGGATGCATTATCTGGGCCGTTGAGATTGGATAGTGCCTGTAGGCCTCGTTTACAAGATTCCATCCACCTTTTTCGTAGAGGTAACGGACGAAAGAATCGCCGAAGACGTAAGGAAAGATACCGATGTCCGTTAGCGGGTTCCCGCTGAGGGAGCGTATCTTGTATACAGGAATCCCGTTCCGCTCGCAGAAGATGTCCGCTACGAGGTCGGCGTCGCCCTCCACCAGTGCCCTCACCGCGAGGGTTCCGTCGAAGGTGCTGGCCCCGTACTTTGCATCGAACCACTGCTTTTGCAACACGTGCGTGAGCTCATGCGCCAAAGCCCTCTTCGCCATCTCGGGGTTTCCCTCAAAGTTCTCCTCGATGACGTAGATTGTGTTTCCAACCGTGAGGGCAATCCAGCCGGCGCTCTGCTCCTCCTTCGCCTTGATGAAGGAGTAGTTCCCAGGAAGAAGGAGTGTCATCTTGTAGGTGAGCTCCTGAACCTTCAGCTCCTCCTCGTTCTGGCTACCTGGCCCGAAGAGCCTTATCGCCTCCGTCCTGCTGATGACGATTACCTTCGGCTTTTCCTTGAAGCTCAACCCCCTGATTTCCTGAACCTGTTCGATTATGTCGTTAATCTGGTCGAGAATCGCGTTGGTGGAGTAGGCTAAGTCAACCGCTGAGTAGAGCGACAGAACGACCGTCGCGACGAGAAGAACCGCGAGCGCTTTCTCCCTCATTCTCACCGGAGAAGATTGGGGGGAGAGTTAAAAAGGGATTTGGTGCAAGTCTAAAACTCGACGAACTCCTCCTTCATGCCGTCCTTCGTGATGACGACGACCTGGACCTTCCTGTCCCCGGTGTAAACGTCGCGCTTTCCGGCGGTTCTGACTGCCCTAACGGCGAGCTCCTTTGCTTCTTCGACGCTCATGTCCTTTTTGAAGCCCTCTTCGAGGACGGCTATTGCGAAGGGACTTCCAGAGCCAGTGGCCGTGTAATCGTCGAATATAAGGCCCCCGAGCGGGTCGAGGTTGGCCAGCGTTGGCTTTTCAACGTAGCCACCTATGATAATCTGCACCATGTAGGGATACCCCTTGTTCTCGTTGAGGATGTTGCTGAGCAGGTGTGCCATCGCCTTGGCCGTCATCGGTCTTCCCCACGTGAACTGGTAGTAGCGCGCCTCCGCCTCAAGTTGCCTGGCCAAGGCCTGAACGTCTCCGACGCTTCCCGCGGTGGTTATCGCTATTCTGTCGGTTATCGGGATTATCTTCTTTATGTTCAGGGTTTCAACCATGTGGTCAAGCGAGGCCTGAGTGTCAGCCGCGAGAACCACCCCGTCCTTGGCCTTTATTCCCACCGTTGTTGTTCCGGTCTTCTTCTCCATGCTCTCACCTGAAGTAAGAAACGCGCCGAAGTTTTAAACATTAGCCCTTCATAGGAACGAGGAGGCGCTTCCCCTCGACCTCGATTATCTTCGCCCGTATCCCGTAGGTGCTCTCTATCACCGTTGGCTCCAGCTTCCTTGACGGTCCCTCCCAGACCTTCTCGCCGTCCTTCAGGACGAGAACCCTGTCGGCGTAGCTTAACGCGAGGTTGAGGTCGTGGAGAACTGCAACGATAATCTTCTCCCCTTTGAGCTCGTTCAGGAGCTCCATAACCATGAGCGCGTGGTTTACGTCGAGGTGGCTCGTGGGCTCGTCGAGGAGGATTGCCCTGCTCCCCTGTGCCAAAGCCCTCGCGATGAGGACGAGCTGGAATTCCCCACCGCTCAGGCTGGTTACCTTCTCCCTTCTCCTCTTCCAGAGGCCGACCCTCTCAAGGGCTTCCCTCACGCTCCCCCGCGTTATGTATGCTCCCATCTCGACGAACTCCTCGACGGTGAAGGCGAACTGGGGGAGGGAGCTCTGGGGCACGTAGGTTATCAGCCTCGCCCTTTCAGCAGGCCTGAGCGATGTCAGCTCGACGCCGTCGAGCCTTGCAGTTCCCCTCGGCCTTAAAATCCCGACGAGGCACTTGAGGAGCGTGCTCTTTCCGGCTCCGTTGGGCCCGATTATCGCGAGAAGTTCGCCCCTCTCGGCTTTGAGCTCTACGTTTTTCAAAACTTCCCTCTCGCCGTATGCGAAAGAGATTCTCGCCTCAAGCAACGAGCTCACCCCTTTTGTGCCTCATCAGGAGGTAGAGGAAGAAGGGCGCGCCCATGAGGGCCGTTACTATGCCGACCGGGATTACCGTCGGCTTCGCCACCGTTCTCGCGAGCAAATCCGCAACTACGAGCAGAACCCCGCCGAAGAGGGCCGTTGCAGGGGTTAACTCCCTGTGGTTCGGCCCGAGAAGGAGGCGCATTATGTGGGGGCTTACCAGTCCGATGAAGCCGATTATTCCGGCGGTGTAAACTGCGAAGGCCGTAAGCGTCGCTATGACGCCGAGGAAGATTTTTCTGTACAGGTGGAGGTCGAGACCGAGGGCTATGCTCTCCTCGCCGAGCAGAATAAGGTTGAGCTCGCGCCAGCGCCAGCTGAGGAAGCCAACGCCGAGAACAGAGACTACGAGCATTATCCCGACGTCCCGCCAGGTGCTCCCATTAAAGCTCCCGAGGAGCCACATCCAGCTTAGATGGCTCTCTTGAGGGTGCGTGACGTAGATGTACCACGTTATCGCGTTTGCAAGGAAGCCGTACGCTATTCCCGCCAGAAGGAGGGTGTCAACGGGAACCGCGCCGTTGGTCCTCGCTATCGTGTAAACTATGAAGACCGAGAGAAAGGAAAAGACGAGCGCGAGGGGGGCTATGTAGGCAGGATTAATCAGCGTTCCGATGGCGGAGCCGAGCGCGGCTCCGGAGCTTATTCCGATTATGTAGGGCTCCGCGAGAGGGTTCCTGAATAGGGCCTGGCTCGCAACCCCCGCACTCGCCAGCGCGAGGCCGACGAAGTAAGCGAGAAGAACCTCAGGTAAGCGGAGTTGCCACACTATGGTGAAGTACTCTGGGGGTTGCCCTGAGGCGTTCTCCCTTATTGACTCGGCAACCTCTGTAAGGACGTCCGAATGGATGAGCTGGGCAAGTTTGTCAAGAGTCCACGAGAGCCAGCTCGCGAGGGTTGTTTTTACCCCGTAATCCACGCTCTCAACGACATCGTGAAAGCTCAAACTAACCGGGCCGAAGTAGACGCCGAGGAAAACCGAGAGGGCTGAAAGGATGAGTAGGGCCGGAAGCCATTTCCGCATGTGCTGGAGTTTTTGTCCAGCCTTTTTAAAGTTGATGCATCAGCCAGGAATCCGGTCATCATCCCTAGGTCAGGTTCGAGAGTGCTCATCACGTCGGGGTACTCATCATAGGGAGTCCCCTCAAGCCTTAAAAGCCTTGGGGGAGAGTTACTAACATGAGCGTCTCAGCGAGGGAAGTGAAGGCCAGAATACCGCTGGCACTCGTCACGATACGGCCGGCGAAGCTCTTTGACATAAGCGAAGTTATGAGGATTGAGAGGGAGTCCTTCCGCGAGGCCTACCCGAGGGGAATCTTCCTCGTCTTCCTTGAGAACAATCCGGACACTTTTCTCGTTGCAGAATACAACGGCAGGGTAATCGGCTACGTCATGGCCTACCTCCGCCCGGACCTTGAGGGCCACATAATGAGCATAGCCGTTGACGAGCGCTATCGCGGAAACGGTATTGGCTCTGCTCTACTTGCAGAGGCCATAAACAGGCTCATCGCGAGGGGGGCAAGGTACATAGGCCTCGAAGTCAGGGTCAGCAACGAAAAGGCCATAAAGCTCTACGAGCGCTTCGGCTTCAGGAAGGTGAAGCGGATTATCGGCTACTACTCGGATGGCGAGGACGCCTATTACATGCTCCTGCCTGCTGAGGAATGGAGGGGAAGCTGATGATAGTCTTTTACCTGAGCGGAGACAGGGTCTTCTCGACCGACCAGAACGCGATAAACGGCCTCTACAACAAGCGCCACTTCGGAAAGCTGGTGGAGGGCAAGCTCTTCCTTTCACTGCTGGAAGCTACCTACCTCGTCGAGAGGGGCAAGATAGAGGTCAGGGATGGAAAGAGAAAACTAACCGTCGAGGAGCTCATGAACCTCGGAAGGGAGAGGGACGAGCTGTTTGACGCGAAGTACCTCGTCTACAAGGATTTGCGCGACAGGGGCTATACCGTCAAGTCAGGTTTAAAGTTCGGCTCCCACTTCCGCGTTTACAGGCGCGGAATGGACGAGCACTCCCAGTGGCTCGTGTGGGTTCTCCCAGAGAACTCCCGCCTGAGCCCGAACGACATAACGGCGAGGGTTAGGGTTGCCCATGGCGTCAGGAAGAACATGATTATGGCGATAGTTGATGAGGACGCCGATGTTACCTACTACAAGGTCGAGTGGACGAAGTTTTGAAGGCAGAAATTTTAGTGGTGTTTCTTCATAATGTTTTTTGCAGCGTTTTCTTGATTGCTGGCCTGTTTTTAAGTAGGAGCTTTCTATTTTCACGATGTTCGGAGCTCTTTGTTCATCCTAGGATAATTACGTACCCAAGAGAAGATAGTGGAAATCATGTGGATACATTTGGATTATTAGCATTGTTCTTATACTAATGCTTAGGGAATTGGAGGATTTAACGTAGACTTCCGTGGGGTTTATTAGCATTATTTAGCGTCCCCGTTATTGTATCTGTTGATTCCGGGGGATGAGTGTTTTATCCCTCCTTCACCCATAAATAAAGCAAACAAAATTAGCTTGAATCCTCAATGATTTTGAACTCTCGGCTTAAAAGTCTTAACTCCTTCTCCTCAAGGGACTTCGTATCTATTGGAACAAGGATTATAGTGTTGTTTGTTAATGCGTAATCCTTTAGATGTGAGAGAAATTTAAAAACTGTAATAAACCCGTTCTCAAGGATAAGGTATTCTAAACCATCCAGATATACAAGTTTTTCGGCTTCACTTCCCTTCATAAACTGAACGAGCATGTGGAGGATGTATTCCAATCTTTTGGGATTGACTGAATTCTCTTCAGGAAGAGCCGTTAGCCACATTATTGGGGTTTTTTCAACTCCTAGAATGCGCTTCATTACACCTGGGGGTTTTCTTGATATGATCACCGCGGCCCTTCCAGAAAGATACTTCTTTAGAATGCGGAGGGGGTTCTGGTCACTAACCAGATACAATCCCGGGGAGATTGTGTACCTACCTCCATCGTGTTGGAGCTCCACCACTGGCACGAGTTCGTATTTGCCTATGATTTCCCTCAGGATATAGAGCCATCCATACATCAGGATACCTACTGAAATACCGCATATGACGTTCGATATCATCCTCATAAAGTACTCTTCAGTTTCTGAAAACTTAACGAGGCTAAAGCCTTCCAGATTAAGGGGTATGGAAGTAAGCTTGGCGAGAGAGAATCCTGCCCATGCTATTATCATCAGATCGTATGCTCTGGCCAGTCGGGGATAGTGTATCCTAAATTGCTCTCTGTATTTGAGGCTCGAAAAAAGCAGTATGAGCATTACTGTTAGTACTAATGATTCAATAACTACATTTAAATACGTGCCGCCTCCCCCCACGATTATCACCCGGTTATACATCTCTGTTCGAAGAGATATTTAAACCTTTTGAAAAAACCAAGATAGAACAGCCTTTTATGAAAAATTAGACGGATATAGTCTGTATTTGCTTATTTTGGAGAGGGTATAAAACTTTAAAATTTGAAAAAAGGTCTTAAACAGTTCTAGCCATGCACTCACTTCAAAAATCCGGTCTTCTTCCCCAAATCCTCGAACGCGTCTATGACGTACTGGAGGTCCTCCTTGCTGTGGGCCGCTGAGGGTTCGAGCCTTATACGAGCGGTTCCGAGCGGGACTGTCGGATAGACGATGGCCTGCGCGAAGATGTTGTACTCGTCGTAAAGCCTCCTGCTGAACTCCTGGGCGAGCTTCTCGTCGTAGAGCATAACCGGCGTAATCGGGTGCTTGGTGTTTCCGAGGTCGTAGCCTAAATCCCTCAACCCGTTCTGGAGGAAGTGGGTGTTGTCCCAGAGCTTCTTGACGAGTTCGTCGCTCCTCTGGAGAATCTCAACGGCAGCTATGGCCGCCGCGACGTCAGGTGGGTTGGGAGCGCTTGAGAACAGGAACGGCCTCGCCCTCTGGCGGAGGTACTCGATGGCCTCCTCGGGACCGGCAACGTAACCGCCGATGACACCGAAGGCCTTGCTCAGCGTTCCCATCTCGAAGTCAACCCTGTCGTGGAGCTTGAAGTGGTCAACTATACCCCTTCCGCTGTCACCGAGGACACCCTCACCGTGTGCGTCGTCTATGTAGAGTATGGCATCGTACTGCTCGGCCAGCTCGGCCATTTCAGGAAGCGGGGCGAGGTCACCGTCCATGCTGAAGACACCGTCGCTGACGATGATTTTCTTCTTCTTGTCCTTGTTCTCCTCCAGCCTCTTCTTGAGGTCCTCCATGTCGATGTGCTTGTAGATGACCTTTGGCGCACCGCTGAGGCGCATTCCGTCTATGATGCTCGCGTGGTTGAGCTCCTCACTGATGAAGACTCCGTCTTCCCCTTTCTTGAGGAGGGCGCTTATCGCTCCGAGGTTCGCGTTGTAACCGCTCTGGAAGAGTATGGCCGCTTCGCGCTTCTTGAACTTCGCCAGCTTTTCTTCAAGCTCGACGTGGAGCTCCATTGTTCCCGCTATCGTTCTAACCGCTCCAGCGCCAACGCCGTAGTCGAGGATGGCCCTTATGGCCGCGTATCTAATCTCAGGATGCGCGGCAAGGCCGAGATAGTTGTTGGAGCACATGTTGAGAACCTTCTTGCCGTCGACGATGACCCACGGGCCCTGGGCGCTCTCAAGCTTCCTTATGGTCACGTAGAGGCCCTTCTCCTTGAGCTCCTGGAGCTCTTCCCTAATCCAGTCAAGCTTCCCCATGAGAACCACCGTTTACACATGGTCATCGAGGTATAAAAGTTTTGCACTGAACCTGTTAGTTCAGTCTAATTATTGCCGTGAGGATTGCCAAAAGGGCGAGCGCGAAGCTTCCGCCGATTTCCAGCCTGTAATCATGCTTTCTGTCAGGGTACCTTTCGATTAGTCGGAGCTCAACTCCAAAATTTCCCGGCCCTGTTACGACAATTGACAACCCCCAGCCCCTCCGCGAGAGCGGGTAAGCAACGGGCACGACGCCGGTGAAGAAGTCGAGGAACAGATGACTCCCCCAACCGAGGGCGAAGAGGAGGAAGGGACCGCCGAGGTGCAGGCCGAGAAGAAGGACAGGAAGGAAAGGCATGAGGGAGTGGAGGTATGAGCGGTGCTCCTCAGCTAAAGCATCGAGGTCGGGAAAGACCGCGCCGAGGACGAGTGCTGTTAGTCCCGTCAGCGTCGGCTCGCTTGAGAGTGCGAGGTAAACGAGGCTCGGAATCGAGGCGTGCTCAAGCGGGTCCATGGCAAAGCCCTTAAACTCTTGGCTCTCATAAAGGTTTAGGTGGAATACATGACCGAGGAGATTAGAGAGGTTAAGGTTCTCGAGAAGCCCTGGGTTGAAAAGTACCGCCCTCAGAGGCTCGATGACATCGTTGGTCAGGAGCACATAGTCAAGAGGCTCAAACACTACGCTAAAACCGGGTCGATGCCCCACCTGCTCTTCGCTGGACCGCCAGGCGTTGGAAAAACGACCGCCGCCCTTGCTCTCGCTCGCGAGTTATTCGGCGAAAACTGGCGCCATAACTTCTTAGAACTTAACGCGAGCGATGAGCGCGGAATAAACGTGATTAGGGAGAAGGTCAAGGAGTTCGCGAGGACGAAGCCGATAGGCGGGGCAAGCTTCAAGATAATCTTCCTCGACGAGGCCGACGCTCTAACCCAGGACGCCCAGCAGGCCCTGAGGAGAACGATGGAGATGTTCTCCAACAACGTCCGCTTTATCCTGAGCTGCAACTACAGCAGTAAGATAATCGAGCCGATACAGTCGAGGTGTGCAATCTTCCGCTTCAGGCCCCTCAACGACGAGGACATAGCGAAGCGTATAAGGTACATCGCCGAGCAGGAGGGGCTTGAGCTCACCGAGGAGGGCCTTCAGGCGATTCTCTACGTTGCCGAAGGCGACCTGAGGAGGGCCATCAACGTCCTCCAGGCGGCGGCCGCTCTGGACAAGAAGATAACCGACGAGAACGTCTTCCTCGTTGCGAGCAGAGCCCGCCCGGAGGACGTTCGCGAGATGATGACCTTAGCGTTGGAGGGTAACTTCCTGAAAGCGAGGGACAAGTTGAGGGACATACTCCTCAAGCAGGGCCTCAGCGGTGAGGACGTGCTGATTCAGATGCACAAGGAAGTGTTTAACCTGCCGATTCCGGAGGACAAGAAGGTAGCTCTGGCAGACAAGATAGGCGAGTACAACTTCCGCCTGGTTGAAGGCGCCAACGAGATGATACAGCTCGAAGCTTTACTCGCTCAGTTCACGATTATGGGTGACAAGAAGGGCAAGTGATTGCCATGACCGAGGTTCCCTGGGTTGAGAAATACCGCCCGAGGAAGCTGAGCGAGATAGTGAACCAGGAGAAGGCAATAGAGCAGGTGAGGGCCTGGGTCGAGGCCTGGCTTCACGGCAACCCCCCGAAGAAGAAGGCCCTAATCCTCGCCGGACCTCCAGGCGTCGGCAAGACGACCACAGTCTATGCTTTGGCGAACGAGTACGGCTTCGAGGTCATCGAGCTGAACGCGAGCGACGAGAGAACCTACGAAAAGATAGAGCGCTACGTTCAGGCCGCTTATACGATGGACATCCTCGGAAAGCGCAGGAAGCTAATCTTCCTCGACGAGGCGGACAACATAGAGCCGAGCGGTGCTCGCGAGATAGCGAAGCTCATCGATAGGGCCAAGAACCCGATAATCATGAGTGCCAACCACTACTGGGAGGTTCCCAGGGAGATTAGGAACAAAGCCCAGATAGTTGAGTACAAGCGGCTAACGCAGAGGGACATCATAAAGGCCCTCGTGAGGATTCTCAAGCGCGAGGGCAAGACGGTTCCGAAGGAAATACTCTACGAGATAGCCAAGTGCGCGAACGGTGATTTAAGGGCGGCGATAAACGACCTCCAGACGGTGGTTACGGGTGGTGTCGAGGACGCAAAGGAAGTTTTGGCCTACCGCGACGTCGAGAAGAGTGTCTTTCAGGCTCTGGCCCAGGTCTTCGCGACTGACAACGCCAAGAGGGCGAAAATAGCTGTCCTCGGCGTGGACATGTTCCCCGACGAGCTCCTCCTCTGGATTGACGAGAACGTGCCCTATGTCTACTACAAGCCCGAGGACATAGCGAGGGCTTACGAGGCCCTCAGCAGGGCCGACATATACCTCGGCAGGGCGAAGAGGACGGGCAACTACTCGCTCTGGAAGTATGCAACGGACATGATGACAGCTGGAGTGGCGGTTGCGGGAGTCAAGAAGAAGGGCTTCGTGAGGATTTACCCGCCGAAGACCATCAAGCTACTCACGGAGAGCAAGACTGAGAGAACGCTCAGGGACTCGATAGTCAAGAAGGTCATGAAGGAGATGCACATGGCCAGGCTCGAGGCCTTGGAGACCCTCCACTACCTCCGCGTCATCTTCGAGAGCAACCCAGATTTGGCCGCTCATTTCACGGTCTTCCTCGACCTCAGCGAGAAGGAGGTTGAATTCCTCGCTGGAGACTCCAAAAAGGCAAAAACAATCTGGGGCAAAGCCATGAACATCGAGAAGAAGCTCAAGGAGCGGGGCAGGTTGGAGACGAGCGTTCGCGAGGGCCTTAGGAAGGCTAAGGAGAAGGAAGAAGAGGAGATGGGGTCGGAAGAGGCCGAAGAAATCGGGGAGACAGAGGAAGTTTCTGAAGAAGGACCCGGGGAAGAGGAGGAACTCAGCGGGGAAGAGCTTGAGGAGGCCGAGAAGGAGATAGAGCCCGTGGGGAAGAAGGAGAAGAAGCCCGAAAAGAAGAAGGGCAAGCAGGCGACGCTGTTTGATTTCCTGAAGAAGTGAAGGTGCTAAGTCCCCTTTTCTTCCACTTTGATATCTGCACACACCTTAAACACATGCGGCTTGAAGTCGCTCACCTTCTTTACCCTCACGGAGCACTCCCTTCCAAGCTTTTGGCATTCCTCAAGTATTCTCTGCCTGAATGCTTCAATTTCGTTCTCGTGAACGAAGTCGTAGTAGTGAAGCCAGCGCTCGGCCTTTGAGAGAGTCAAGCTTAGCGCGTCAACGCCCCTCGGCGTTGGGCTTATAACTCGGTCGTAGCTCGGGAGCTCGGGCAGAACCTTGAAGGCGTCGCCGTGAATGAACTCTATCTCGCCCTTCAGCCTCCTCCTGTTGCGTTCTATGTTTTCAAGGCCGAGCTCATACGCTTCCCTGTTCAGCTCGACGGCAGTTATCTTGACCTTTCTATACCTTGCTATCACGAGCGCGTAGGGCAGGACACCCGCAAAGGGAATCAAAATCCTTTCTCCGTCCTGAACGAGCTGGGCCAATCTGTACCGTTCCCCTTTCATTCGCGGGTTGAAGAAGGCTTTGCTCAGGTCAACCTTAATCTCGACGCCGTTCTCCCTGTGGACAGTGTCGAGCCTCTTTTCACCCCAGATTATTGAGTAGTCCCTGATTCGGAAGGCCCCCTCGTGAAAGCCCTTCCTCGCTATCACCTTGAGGAACGGGTGAACCTTCCTCAACGCGAAAACGATGTCCTCAACGCGGTGCTCCAGCTCGGGCGGGATTTGAATAACGGCGATGTCGCCTATAACGTCGTAGCGCCTGAGGTACTTCAGCTCATCCTCGCTCAGTCTCTCCGTCAAAACGCTCTCCAGATTTTTGTATATCTGCCTCTCTGGCCGAAATGGAAGCTCAACGGGCAAGACCTCGTAGCCGAGGGTGTAAATCCTCTCGTCTTCGATGACTGGTAAGAGAACGAAGTCATCTTCCCTCTTCGGTCGTCTCTTCCCCTCGTAGAGGCCGAGCTTCTTCAGCCTTCTCTTCACCGGCTCCGCTTCCCTCTTCGGAACCCTCAGCGCTGGCATTGAACTCCCTCCGCTTTCTGTTCGGAATAGCCCCGAACAACGCGGGCCCCATGAGCTTTTCGAGGATTTTCTCGACGTCTATCTCCTCAAACTCCTTTTTCAGTATTGCCATCTGCTCTGGGCTGAGGGTGTCCTCGTTGGCTAGTATGAGTACGTGGGCGCTCTCTATCATTGCCGCGTCTCTGATTGAAAACAGAAACTTCGCAACGGCTTTGAAATCCGAGTAGAAGAGCATGTACTCGATACCCTCGATGTAAACTACCCCGCCGGGGTTGTCCCTTATGAATCCTATTACCTTTCCGCTGAGAACGTGCAGGCTGCTCGGGCTTACCGCCTTTTTGTGCTCAACCCTCGTGAGCCAGATGTAATCGTCGGGTTCTACTCCCATTTTGTTTCGCCACTCCTCTGGATGTTCCCTTCCGATGACGAGCAGTGGGAGGTCAGCATAACTGTCTATTGCCTTCAGCAATGTGATTGCGTCATCACGGGACTTAATGATTCCGGCAACGGGGAGGGTGCATTTTACTTTCCTCCTTTCGTGTTTCTTCTCAGGAATCCGTAGCTTTTTGAGTATGCTCAGGGATTCGTTGGCGAGGATAAGGTACCCACTCGTGACTGCTATCGCTGTTAGAACCCAGAACTTAATGTTAATTGAGATTGTTAAGAACACTCCAATGCCCCCAATGAGTCCAAAAAGAACAAACGATACTATTAGAGTCAGAGCGAATCTCTTGGCGGGCTCATCGTGACTTTTCCATTCCCGGTATGATTTAAAGATGCCGTAGAGACCCAGAAAAATTAGTATTGCCCCTGAGAGGTATGAAATGAAGTCCCCAAGTCCCACAGTCCCACCGTTCAAAACTGCGTGATATTCTACAAAAACCTTTCTACCGCCAGTAGGGTTCCCGTTCCAATACCGCTCTTTTGAAAATATCGACGAGCTCCGCGTCGCTTGCACCGTTTCTCATCGCGCTCAGGAAGTCTATCAAATCATCGTTCCTCAGCAGGCAGGTCTTGAACTTCCCGTCGGAGGTGACCCTCAGCCTCGTGCAGTTGG
>NZ_JAMOQU010000028.1 GCF_027063845.1 Thermococcus sp. | reverse complement strand
CTTTAAATGTTGACAAACGTAAAAGGCCACGTCGAGAGGTGATTCAGATGGCCGAAAACGCGAACACCGTTGTTGAAAAAAACGGCTATCTTGTCGTCGGAAAGGCGGAAGGAATCGTCGAGATTGACGTTGATACA
This sequence comes from Thermococcus sp., assembly GCF_027063845.1. Classification (GTDB taxonomy): domain Archaea; phylum Methanobacteriota_B; class Thermococci; order Thermococcales; family Thermococcaceae; genus Thermococcus. Next base: position 1,377 of record NZ_JAMOQU010000028.1, on the reverse strand, counting down.
TTTCTCTGCAAGGGCTGTGGAATTTGTGTCGAGATGTGCCCGAGGAAGGTCTTCGAGTGGAGCAAGGAGCTCAGCGAGAAAGGTGTGCACTATCCAGTCCCCGTCCATGCCGAGAAATGCGTCAAGTGCAAGCTCTGTGAGCTTCTCTGCCCGGACTTCGCCATCGCGGTAAGGTGGTGAGCATGATAATCCGCGGTGACGAGCCGGAGCAGATTAGGCTCCTCAGGAAGCTCTACAAGCCCGGCAACTACTTCATGCAGGGCAACGAGGCAGTTGCCTACGGCGCCCTGTTTGCAGGCTGTCGCTTCTACGCGGGCTACCCGATAACCCCGTCGAGCGAGATAGCGGAGACGATGGCGCGCGAACTTCCGAAGCTCGGTGGCTACTACCTCCAGATGGAGGACGAGATAGGCAGTATAGCGGCCATGATTGGAGCATCTTGGACGGGATTCAAGGTCATGACGGCAACGGCTGGCCCGGGCTTCTCGCTTATGCAGGAAAACCTTGGCTACGCCGTAATGACCGAGACCCCGCTCGTTCTGGTTGACGTCCAGAGGAGCGGGCCTTCAACGGGCCAGGCCACGAAGGGAGCGCAGGGCGACTTCTTCCAGGCGAGGTGGGGAACTCACGGCGACCACCCGATTGTGGCGGTTTCTCCTATCAGCGGGCAGGACGCCTTCTGGGAGACAATAAGGGCCTTTAACATCGCCGAGAGGCTCAGGACTCCCGTGGTGGTTCTCTTCGACGGCGTTTTGGCACACACGAGGGAGCTCATCAAGATTCCCGACGTTGATGAGGTGGAGATAACCTACCGCAAGCTCCCCCAGAACGAGGAAGAGGCTAAGCTCCCCTTCGGCGACCCGCACGGCGACGGCGTTCCACCGATGCCCCTCTTCGGACACGGCTACTTTACTCACGTGACGGGCTCGACCCACAAGGAGAACGGCCTGCGTGATGTCTACACGCCAGAGGTTCACGACAGGCTCGTGAGGAGAATCCACAGGAAGATAGAGAAGAACCGCGAAGTTTACGAGAAGTATGAGGAGCACTTCACAGACGATGCCGAGATACTCGTCGTCAGCTGGGGAGTAACGGCAAGACCCGCCCTCGGAGCTGTCCTGAAGGCGAGGGAGGCGGGAATAAAGGCCGGCCTCTTCGTGCCGAAAACGGTTCACCCGTTCCCTGGAGAAAGAATGAGGGAGCTCGGAAAGCGCGTTAGGGCCATACTCGTCCCCGAGATGAACCTCGGCCAGATGATTCTTGAAGTCCAGCGCTACGTCAACGACGACGTTCTGCTCAAGGGAGTCAACAAGATTGGTGGCGTTCCCTTAACCGTTGAGGAAATCCTGCGCGAGATAAGGGGTGTTGCCTGATGCC
>NZ_JAMOQU010000027.1 GCF_027063845.1 Thermococcus sp. | reverse complement strand
GGGAAGATAGGGAGAGGGCAAGGGGGTGCGTCTGATGTTCGCTTACCACAACAGGATAGCGAGGGTGAACCTGACCGAGGGAAAGGTCACCTACGAGGAACTGCCCGACGAGGTGATAAGGAAGTTCGTCGGCGGGAAGGGCCTCGGCTACTACCTGATTTACAGGGAAGTGCCACCGGGAACCGACCCGTTAAGCCCGGCCAACAAGTTCGTATTTGCAACTGGCGGTTTGACCGGGTTAATTCCGGGTTCGAGCAAGGTCATAGCGGTCAGCAAGAGCCCCGAGACGAGACTTATAAGCGATTCAAGCGGTGGAGATGCCTTCGGACCCAAGCTCAAGGGCCACTTCGATGCGCTCATTATCGAAGGGAAAGCCGAGGAGTCCGTCTACATTTATGTCCACAACGGGGAGGTGGAAATCAGGAATGCAGAGCACCTGTGGGGCAGGGGCAACTATGAAGTGGCCAAAGAACTCTGGAGGGAGCACCCAAAGGCGAGCTTGGCTTTAATCGGTCCCGCTGGAGAGAGGCTCAGCAGGATTGCCAACGTGATTTACGACACCGAGCGTGCGAGCGGGAGGGGCGGTCTCGGGGCAGTCCTCGGGAGCAAGAAGGTTAAGGCCGTTGTGGTTGAGCCCGGAGAGAAGCCACCGGTTGCCAACCCTGAAGAGTTCCAGAGGCTGTGGCAGGAGTTCTACGACCACTTCGCGACCGACCCGAAGTACGAGCACAGCAGAAACTACGGGACGAGCGACGCGCTGAGAAGCTCGGCCTCCCTCGGAATGAGCCCGGCCTACAACTTCTCAAGGCCCTACATCCCCGATGAGCTTGCCAGCAAACTCGGGGGCGATGAGGTCAAGAAGTACGAGGTAGAGCCCGAGTGGTTCGTCCACGGCAAGAGCTGTCCAATTAAGTGCGCCCGCTACGTAGAGGTCGAGTATAAGGGCAGGAAAATCCGCGTCAAGCCCGAGTACGAGAGCATCGCGATGCTCGGGGCGGCGACTGGAGTATTCAACTTTCCAGCGGTGGCTTACTTCAACTGGCTCGTCAACGACCTCGGCCTCGACAGCATAGCGACGGGCAACACAATAGCCTGGTTCTTCGAGCTGGTCGAGAGGGGCCTCATAAGCGAGGAGGAGATAGGATTCCCTGTCAAGGGCTTCGGCGATGAGGAGGCCGAGGAGAGGCTCATCAAGCTGATGGCCGAGAGGAAGGGAATCGGGGCGATTTTAGCGGACGGCGTAAAGAGGGCCTGCGAGCGCCTGGGTAGAGGTTGCGAGTTCGCCGTGCACGTGAAGGGCATGGAAAGTCCAGCCTGGGACCCGCGCGGAAGGAGGACCTACGCTTTGAGCTACGCCACCGCCGACGTTGGAGCGAGCCATTTAAGGGGCTGGCCAAGACCCCATCAGCTACCGAACCAGGGACCCGCTAAGGAGCTCGTGCCGTCGATGATAGAGGGCAGGGACGAGAGCTACATCACCGACATGCTCGGGGTCTGCAAGTTTGTGCCCTACAGGATGGAGGACTTAGCTAAGCTCTACTCACTCGCGACCGGCGAGGAGTGGACGGTCGAGAGTCTGAGGAAGGTCGCCTGGGCCGTCGAGAGCATAGCCAGAATCCACGACGCCCTCGACTGGGTGACGCCTCCACTCGACGATACGATTCCGCCTCGCTGGTGGGAGCCAGAACCGGATGGCCCTGCCAAGGGCAACGCGGCGTTCGTAGACTACAACGACTTCCTTGAGGCGAGGAGAGAGTTCTACAGGCTCAAGGGCTGGCACGAGGAGCTCGGCGTTCCTTTGCCAGAGACAATGGAAGAGCTTGGCTACCCGGAGTTCATCGAGGACGCAAAGAGGGCTTTGGAAGTTGTGAAAAAGAGAATGGGCGTAGAGTGAAGGCCTTTTCTTGTCATTTTTATTTTCGCACCTAATGACACTTGTAAGGGAGCTCCACTCAACGCTGGCACCTCAAAAACGGATAAGCTTCAGAGGGGGAATGGACGGAAAAAGAACGCCCCAGAGAACCGCAAGGACGGCATCTCCCTTCTTTCCTCGATTCACCCCGTTGTGTTGGCTACGTATGTGAACTCCCCGTTGCAGTACCTTCCCTCACCGTCGTAGATGCCGAATACAGCACAGCCGTTTTCGTCAATTCTGCCCCAACCGGGAATGACGTAGCAGAGACACGTTGGGTCGTTCATCCGGAAGAGTCTGCTCCAGACAACCTTAGTTCCGTTCAGAATCATGACGTAGCCAAGGTAAGGCGAGCCATCGAGTTGAGGCCTTTCAAAGCCCATCAGCACGTAGCTACCGTTGGAAACGAGGAAGGCGTTTCTAATTGGAACAACGCCCCTGCCTAGGTCAAACCTCCTTACAGTCCCGTTTTTGCCGAGGATGTATAGGTAATCGTCCGGTGCATACCCCCTGAGGTCTGGGAACTCCCTTGGGGCGGTCTGATAACCGAGAACGTAGAGATAGTCGCTCGTATTCGCCACAAGGAGAGCAGGAAGGGCGGTTCCGTTATACCAGTTGTATTTTCCGCCATCGTGGACCCAGATGTAGCCCGAAAGCGTGAGGTTCCAGAGGGGTTTTCCATCGTAACTGCAGGCCATTAAAACCACGACCGGGACTTTTGCCGTTATGTTGCCTGTGCTCACGTTCGTTCTGCCGTACTGACCAACGATGAACTTCACAAATGGAACGGTTCTCACATCAGTGGAGTTTTCAAGGACAACGAAGCCCCAGTCAAAGGAGGCAACCCTCGCGGTGGATGTAGATGGACAGAAAGAGGAAAGCCCCGAGGAATCCTCCCCGTCAGACGGCAGACCTCCCAAAGCCACCAGCGTGCCAGCTATGAGGGCGACAAGGATAACCACTGGAACGAGCCTGCGCCACATCACGTCCAGTCACCGTTATTATGTTTGGGGATAAACGTTTATAACTTTTGGCAGAAGAAAGTTGGAAAGCGAGCAAAAATGATTGCAGAACACCTCAGCCCTTCAAAAACGCCTCGACGAGGTTCCTCGTCTCGTTTAAAGCTTCAAGAGGAATTCCCTTTGGCAGGCCGCCAATTTCACCCTTGACATCTTTGAGAACGCCCTCTCCAGCGCCAAGGAACATGCCCTCGCTGACTATTCCCCTGAAATTGGCCGGCGGGAGCAACGCGACCGCCACACGGTTCCCTTCCTTCACGGTCAGGTCGTTGGTAACGACGGTAATAGCTCTGTCGCCGATGTTCACGTTGGTGACGAGAAGCCTGTCAGCGTTCGGGTGCTTGGCGACGCTCATAACCTCGCCGACTTTTATATCAACGGCTATGACAGGGTCGTTTATCTTGCCGAGGGCGAGGCGCTTGTCGAGGCCGAGTATAGTGTTGAGGAAGAAGCGAATCTTTGCGACCTGCTCCTCAACCTTCTCGCGCTCGTCCTTTGAGGCGTTGCTTATGAACTTGTGGTGCCAGTCTTCCCCTCCAAGGGCCTCGATTATTCCGAGGGCCTTCTCCTTCAGGGCCTTCATCTGGGGGGTTTCGATTAGCTCGTTCGGCTCTATGTAGCTGTAGCGCATCGCCTGTATCTCGGGGAGCATCTCCTTGCCGAGCTTTATCGCTTTCTTCTTGTCCCAGTGACCCTTAAACTTCGCCCCTTCAACCGTCTTCAGGAAGAGCTCTATCGCCTTCTCCGCCACCAGTAAGCGGTAGTCCTTGCTCGTGTCCCACATCCTCTACACCCCTAAGAGCATTCAAAACCCGTCTCTTAACGCTTTCGTCCCTTATCCCCTCGGCTATCGAGCGCGCCCTCGCCGGGTCCTTTCGGGAGTAGGCGAGCGCAACCTCGCCAAGGAGCTCCGATGAAAGCCCCACGTCCCTGATGACGCCAGCAAGGATTAGGGGCTCTTCGAGACGGCCGATTTTGAGCATCTTCCTGGCTATCGAGAAAATCTCGCCGTCCCTCGGCTGGAACTTTCCGACGAGGATTAAATCGAGCGCGTCGTTGAAGACCTTTCTCGCCAGGTACGGCCTCTCGTGGAGGAAGAGCCAGTAGCTCAGGTGGAGCATCTCGACGGCCCTGTCCTCCAGCGGAAGGAAGCGCATCACCTCGATGGCCCTCTCGACGTCGCCCTTCTCTATCAGCTCGGTGACGACAGCCCTGCCGTGCTTGAGAACGTCTTCAATGAGCGCAATCTTGTCGGAGAGGTGTTTGGCCTGGAGCTTGAAGAAGAGGGAGTCGTAGATGTCGCGGGCGAGCCGGTAAAAGGCCAGAGCCTTCTCATTGGGAATCTCGTCGGCGCTCTTCTCGATGAGCCTCGAGACCCTGCGGAGAGTTTCAAGGGCTCTTGAACTCAACCCCCTCGCGCGCTGGATTTCATCAACGGCCTCGCTGAAGAGTATGTAGGCATCGCCGTATCGGTCCGCTAAAACGAGGTTCCTCGCGATTCCCGCCAAAGCCTCGCCCCTAAGTCTCGGAGATGGGAGGGACTTCGCAAGGTTCACCGCCCGCTCGAAGTAGAAGGAACCTCCCTTCTCGCGGTCAAGGATGTAGAACGCCCTGCCCACGAGCGAATACGCTATTGCCCTCTCGTAGGTACCTGTGACCCTCTCAACCGCTTCGAGCATCTCGGAGAGAACCTCCTCGCGCGGGAACTCGGTCATGACCAGGCTGAGCGCTAAAATCCTCTGCAGAGGGTCGTCTAAGGACCTCGCCCGCTCAAGGGCACCCTTGAAGTCACCGGCGTTGAGCCTCTCCTTCACCGATTCCACAGAAACCACCGGACGATTGAAATAGTGCCAAAACCTAAAAAGGGTTACCCCTTCATCTTCTTGTCCCAGTTCTCGAGCATCTTATCCAGAGCTAAGAGGCTGTTCAGCCTGAGGCGGACGCGCTTGTTCTCCCAATCCACCGAGCCCTTGAACTCGTTGAGGAGCTCGAAGACCTTCTCTGCTTCTTCCCTCGGCAGGTACTTACCATAGAACTCCTCACCGCAGTGGGAGCACCTGAAGGCGAACTCCTCGATGGCCTTCAGGAACCTCTCCCTGTCCCTCAGCGTTTCTTCGGCGTTCTCAAGGCTCAGCATCTGCTCAACCAGCTCCCCCCAGTCGAGGGGCTTTCCGCACACCGGGCACTTCGCCATCTCAATCACCCGTTCTCCCTGAGGAAGTTCTCAATCTCCTTTAGGATTAGTTTTATGGCCTTATCAAGGTTGGCCTTTCCGTTTGCCCCGGCGGCTCCCGCATGTCCTCCACCAGAGCCTTCAATGACAGGCCCCACCTTCTCCATGATTTTTCCGAGGTGGAGACCCTTCTTCACGAGGCTCTCCTTGGCCCTCGCGGAAATTCTAACGCCCTTCTTCTCGCTCCCGACTATCGCGATGTCTGCTCCGAGCTGGAGGAAGACCTTGCAGGCGTAGGACTCGTAAGCGGAAACCTTCGAAATCGCTATAATGTACTTCCTGAACTTCCTGATTTCGAGCCTCTGGCAGGCTTTCAGGACGGCCATCCTCTTGGCGTTGTCGGTGTTCTCATCGCTAACGGGGGCAACGAGGGAGAATATCCCCCCCATCTGGAGCGGAAACCTCTCCAGTATCTCGCTCACCGCTTTGAAGGTCTTCGCGTTGGCGAAGCGGAAGTTGGCTGTATCGGTAACGATTCCCGCCAAAAGGGCTCTCGCGCTTTCCTCGTCGGCAAAGCTAAAGTATTTGAACAGCTCCCACACAATTTCGGCGGTTGATGTCCTTGAGGAGTCAACAACTGCTATGTCGGCCTTAATCGGCTTCTCCTTCTCGACGTGATGGTCAATCAGGATTACCGTCTTCCCCTTCGGAATCTCAATCGGTTCGAGCTGTTCGAGGGAGGAGGTGTCGAAGATTACGACAACGTCTTCCTCAACGGTCGGGTTTTTCTCAACTGGAACGGGCGAGAGCGTCAAAAGCCTTTTCGCATAGGAGGAAACGCTCTGGGCAACGCCTATCCTGACCCTCTCAACGCCGATGGACTTGAGGTAGCGGGCGAAGGCTATCGCCGAGCCGAGGGAATCGGGGTCGGCGTTGTGGTGGCAGAGGAGGAGGTAAGATTTATCCCGCGAGCGCTGGAGGAAGCGCTTAAGCTTGAGCTTTCCCTTCATTAGCAATCTCCCTCAGCTTCCTCTCTACCGCTTCGTAGGCCTTCTCGAGGGCCTCGTCAATCAGCCTCTCGACGTCCACCTTGACGAAGACTGGAACTTCCAGATAAACCTCGATTTCGAGGTTCAGTGTCTCGTCCCTGTTTATCCTCGTGGTAACCTCGATGTCCTTGACGTCGCTCCTGTTGAGCTCGCTGAAGACGTGCTTTATTATGACCCTCTGCGCCAGCTCGCCGATTTCGATGAGCTGTTCCTCGCTCAGCTCTGGAAGGCCTATGTTGATAACGCCCCTCTGCTCCATGCCCATCACCGGAGGAGAAAAGGAAAATCAGCCCGCGACGGGCGGCTTGAGGGAAGCCTGAATCTTCGCGGTGAGCTCCTTCAGCTTCTCGTTGAGCTTCTTCTCCTGCCTCTCGAGTGCGTTAAGGCGGACTTCCAGCGTTTCGACCTTCTCCTTGAGCTCCTCGACGGCCTTGGCCTTCTCAGTCTTGACGATGAGCGTCCCAACGGTCTTGTAGATGACGGCATCGTCGGGGAGCTTCTCAATCTCCTCAAGGGCCTTTTTCGCTTCGTTGAGCTCAAGCTGGACCTTCTGCTTCTGCTGGACGAGGAGCTGAAGCTGCTGCTGGTAGCTCTCAAGCTGGGCCAGCATGGACTGAACCTGAGGCGGGATGTTCTGCATAACAACACCTCCGTTATCGTGACTTCCGCTTAGAATAAGGGCGGGGCTTTAAATAGTTTAGGTAGGGACAACACAGAACCCTTCAAAAATTTAAACTCAAGTGGGGGAGCTTCTGGAACCGGGCCTCTCGGTCAGCTTGTATAGGAGGGCCCCAATCAGGAAGCCCAGAAGGACGAGGGCAGTTACGAAAAACCAGACCACACCGTCATCACAGGTCGTCGGAGTGCAGTTCATCGTAAAGAGGGCGTAGATAATGCTGGACGCAAGCACTGTAGTAATTGTTGAGGCCACCCAGAAAGCCCCTGGATCAACCTTCACTTTTCGAAGGAACAGAAACGACGCAAGGGCTGGCACCATAATGATGAGGCCAATTTGAAGGAACTCCTCGACAGGACTGGGCCCTTCGTCAGAGGGCGGAAGGAGCCTTACGGCAGCAATTATAGAAAGGTAAACAATGAGGGAAAAGAGGAACGGGGTCATGGCTCGGTTCATCATAAATCACCCCTTCTGAATTGCGAATTACGGTTGTCTCTGTATCCCCTCGGGCATATTATACGCGACCACCGTTATAAGTCTTACTACTGGTTGCTATTAACTAATCATCTGCTAAATTTTCAGAAGGGTTCTTTCCTCATAGTGGAATCAGAGCTCAAGGGAATCCATCGCGACCTTAATCCACCTTAGATAAGAGTTCAGCGTTCCCCGTAAGGCCGAGTTATCTTTAGCCAAAAAGCGGATTACGATTTTCCTCCCGTCGAGAACGAAATCAATCCTGCTCCGCCTGTAGGGGACGGTCTTGTGCTCGTAGAGGACGCTCTCGTAGACAACCCTGGCCGTTCCCTCGTCGGGAAAAGTTAACTCAATCACTCCCTCGATTGGCCAGACCTCTTCAGGCCCAGTGCTTCCTTGTAGTCCCATCTTCGCCCGTCCTCCATAATCCAGATTTTCACAAGGATTAAAGGCCCGACGGGCCTGTCCTTGGTGACGTCGAAGCGGTAGAAGTTGACGGCCATTCCCCTCGGGTAGTTCTCGATTACGCCGATTACATCGGTGTTGTTCTTGTCCGCTATCGTCTGGAGGCTCTTGTTACCCCGGGGGACGAACTTTCCGCCGGTGAGCTCGGCGAAGGCCTGGGCGAAGGCGGTGTGGTCGATGCCAACGCGCTTGGCGGTGGTCACGACGAAGGGCATCTCCTCGCGGATTGGCCTGAGGTTTCTGAAACCTATCTCGCGCTGGAGCTTGATGCCGTGGAGGTAGAGGTAGCCGAGGTAGCCCCAGTCGTCGGGGTCAACTTTGATGAAGGTCATCTTGAGCGGGTTGCCCTTCCAGACGTTGATTATCAGAAGTCGCTCGTAGTTCCTGTCGTAGGCCTCCATGAGCAGGTCCTGGATGGTCTTCTTTCCCCTGGTTAAGTAGAGGGAGTTGGGGAAGACCTTCTCCAAGTCGTGGCCGAAGCTCCGCGTCCTCCTCGTCGGTCTGTGGGAAGTAGTTATCAGCATCATGGCAACCACTCGTTCGGGTTTGGTTGATAAAAGCCTTTCGAAAGAAAAGGCTCAGATGGCCTTGACCCTTCTCGCGACCCTCGGGCGGGGCTTGTAGAGTATCTTGCTTCCGCAGTAGGGACAGCGGACCTCCCTGGTCGTGGCGAGGTCGAGCTCGACCTCCTTACCGCACTTGGCACAGCGGTAAACGGCAACTACCATAGGAATCACCTCAAAGGAAAAGAATCAGGCCTTGGAAGCGACGACGCGCTTCGCGACCTTTCCTGCCGGGGTGGTCGGCAGGTAGGCACCGCCGGCGAAGGTGGCACCGCACTTCTGGCACTGCCATATGCCGGTGCTTATCCTCCTGACGGCCTTCCTTCCGCAGACGGGACAAACGTGCTTCTGCTTCATCTTGGCCTCAACGGCCGCGACCCTTCTTCTAATCTTGAGACCGTACCTCGGACCGAACCTTCCAGCGGAACCGACTTTCTCAGTCCTTCCCATGAGCATCACCCCAAAGTTAAGCATTCTCGGAGACTGGAGAGTGTTTCCGGAGACGTTTTATAAACCTTTGCATAACAAGCTTTGCTGGTGCAAAGCTTGACCAAGGGGATTTATACGCCAGTTAAACTCCGAACCGGGTGCGTGCACTCTGAGAATTTAAAGCTTTCTGTGGGGTTCCTATTATGCGCGCCCACTTCACCTTTAGTTTCCACCTGTATCTTTGGCGTCCTTCGGACGCCTTCTTAGAGTGAAACACTAATCAAAGGGCAAGTTGAGTTAGAACCCCTCTCAGAACTTGCCACTCCGTAGAAAAGCACTTACTCTTCCGCCAGCGCTTGTGAATGAAGCTTTTGGGAAAAAGCTTGACCAAGAAACTTTGCCTTTGCAAAGTTTCATCAAAGTTTGTGATTCCTCTAACAAGGGCTTCTTCAAAAGCGTTTGCGCTTTCAACAGTTCCCGTGAGCTAGGAATTCTCTGATTTTAAAAACGTTTGAATTCGGGTTTGCTTTTTTTTCTCGCGCTCCGCAGGAGCGCTCTCTGAAAGCACTTCCAATTGAGAGTGCAAACTTCTTAGAATAGCATTTTTGAAGAAGAATCACAAACCTTGGTCAAACTTCGCGCAGGCGAAGTTTGTAA
>NZ_JAMOQU010000026.1 GCF_027063845.1 Thermococcus sp. | reverse complement strand
GTTGCAATAAGACTCGAAGAGAATTGAAAGCATACCACTTGACCATTCGGCGAACTTGGTCATAAGTGTTGCAATAAGACTCGAAGAGAATTGAAAGGTCGACCTGTCAAAGCTGACGGGGTGGATTGAAAATGCGTTGCAATAAGACTCGAAGAGAATTGAAAGATTGAGGACAAGTTGAAGAAGATTCGCGAGCTCGCTGGTTGCAATAAGACTCGAAGAGAACTGAAAATAACTGCCCTCTGGGAAACCCTTATCAGTGGTGGGGGTTTTCTTATCCCGGTGGTTTGAATGAAGGCCAGGGTGATTGAACGCTTCAGGTTTGAATCCGCTCACGCGGTTCTCATTGACGGAAAGCCGGAGGAAATTCACGGGCACACCTTCCGGCTTGAGATTGCCGTTGAGGGGCCCCTTAGAAACGGCTACGTGATTGACTTCCTCGAGCTGAGGCGCATCGTGGAGGAAATCGTTGGAAGGCTTGACCACAAGAACCTCAACGCCCTCTTCGAGAACCCGACGACTGAGAACATCGCGCTCTGGATTGCGGAGCAGGTTAATGCGAAGCTCCCCGAAGGCGTTTCTCTGAAGAGGCTGACCCTCTGGGAGGGCGATGAGAACGGAGTCGAGCTGGAGTTTTGAGAAAATGTTTTTTAGAGATTGCTCCAATAACCACTTTGTGGTGAGTGGAATGGAAAAAGTTGCAGATAATCCAAATTCAACCCTCAGGGAAAAACTTTTACGTGAACTCCTGGCTGAGGAGGAGTTTAGGCTAATGGTGAAAGAGGCCAAAAAAACCGCCCGTATCGGAATGTTTGGAAAAGGCAGGGTCGAGGACTTTTTAAGGCAAAGATTGAGGTGTATAAACAGTGATTTTCATTGACTCAAGCGTTCTCTACAATGCACTTGTTGTAACAGAGCTCACGGATTATTCAGTTAAGATGTTCGAGCTGAACGAACCCAAGATAAGATAACTTCCGAAACCGTTATTGATGAGGTGTGGTTTGCACTCCTTAAAAGGGACGTTGGCTCCCCTTGGAAGATTAAGAAGGAGCTCAGGAACAATAAGGAATTTAGAAACACGGCAGTTAGGTATCTAAGTGGAATACTTGGCTTTCTTGGCGCTCAGAACGTTGTAGTTGTGGCTGATTCCTCAAATTGGGCAAAGATTGCCTATTATGTTGGAGAATTTGGCTTAATGCCCCATGATGCTAGAATCCTCGCCACTGCCTTGGAACATGGGTGTGATAAGCTTGCGACACTCGATAGAGATTTTGACCCTGTAAGGGATATTCTCACTCTTGTTCCAGAAGATTTCTGGCAAAAATTCACTACGCAGGGTTAGTTCTTCTCGGCCTTCAATTCCTTAACGCTCTCCGCCATGGCGAAGCCGTTGGCCTTGTCAAAGGAGACCTGCTCAGGGAAGGAAATTCTCACGGGAACACTCTTTCTCTTCTCCTCGCTGGCCTGCCAGCTTATCAAATCCCCTTCTTCCACTTCAAGGGACCCGATGAGGCCGACGGGCCCCTCTATGATGTACTTGGC
>NZ_JAMOQU010000025.1 GCF_027063845.1 Thermococcus sp. | reverse complement strand
GGGCCTTCCCTTTTGAACTCCCTCTTTACGGCGCTTCCCAGCTTCCGCCAGAGCCTCCAGTCGTCCCTTCCGTAGAGGCTGACAGTGAAGAGCCTGACATATTCAAGGTCTCTTATCGCTTCCTCGCCCTCGCCGACGATTCTGACCAGCTTGAGCGACCCTCCGAGCCAGCGAAAGTGCCTCTCTATCAAAGGCTTTGACTCGAAAACAATCCAGTTTTTTCCTTCCTCGATAGGTTTGACTTTTAGACCAAAACGTCTCGCGAAGGAGAAGAATTCCGCCTTTCCCAGCTCCGGATTCTTGCCTAATATTACTCCATACATGGATTGCGCTTTGGGTAAGCTTTTAAAAAGCTTCCGAGTAAGTCAAGCAAGCCTGAGCCGGTGGTTGCAATGCTCGTTGTCGAGGTGCTCGAATCAGCGGGGGGTATTCCGGACCCCTACGTCAGAACCGTTACCTACGCGAGGATAGGCGAGGAGCTCGCGAGGAAGGGCCATCCCCTCTACAAGCGCGCCTTTCTCAGCGCCTTTGAGTCGCTGACTTCGATAGATGACCCGTTCAAAATGCTCAAGGCCCTGCTCTCAATCGGTGTCTCCCTGGGCAGGGCGAGGATTAAGGCGTATCGGAAGGTATTCGCAAGGGTCTTCTCGGAGTCCCGGGATTTGAGCCCTCCCCAGCGGGACGAACTCCTCAAAACGGCCTCCCTGGCACTTCTAAGCCTTGGAGACGTTGGGGAAGCGATAACCTTCGCTGTCGAGATATCCGACGCTAAGCTCAGGCAGTCAACGCTCGTTTCCCTCGTCAGGGGAATCTCGCGCTCCCTTGAGGTGAACCCGATTAAGACGGCATACAGGCTTAGGAAGATACGGCTGGCCCTTGAGTACATCACGGACGAACCATATCGCTCGAAGGCGCTCCTTGAGCTCTCAAAGGCGCTCGTTGCACTCGGCAGTTATGAAGGGGCATTTTCAGCCGTCCGCGAAATGGGCTCCCGCGAGTGGGCCAGGCAGGCCTTCAAGGAGCTGGCCTTCAGGCTGAGTGAGCTCGGTGTCATAGAGCGGTACGTTGACTCATTTACCGCCCTCACGGAGGAGCTATCAGAGAAGTTCGGTGAGAACTTCATCTCGGAGCTTTCAACGGCCCTTGCCCTCGCCGGCAGGGGAAAGCTTGCTGTCCAACTGCTCCGTAAGCTCGGCGATGAAAGCCTCTTTGAGCGCGTTGCCCTCGACCTCCTTGACAAGAACCCCTCTGCCATAGGGGATTTCCTGAGCGCCCTGAACGAGGGTGAATCCTCGAGGGTTGGCAAGGCTTTGATGAACCGCATCCTTGAGGAGCCGGCGCCGGAGAAGAGGGAGATAGTGAACACGATAGCTCGCTTCGCCCGCTCCGAGGAGGTCTGGGCAAAGGTGGCCCGTTTTTACATCCTCACAGGCGACGTTGAGTCGGCGAGGAGAATAGGCCTTGCCCTTCAGAGTCCGAGACTCCGCTCCGTTGTGATGGCCAACGTTGCCCACCACTACCTCAAGCGCGGTGACGTTGAGAAGGCGATAGACACGGCCCTCGAGGTCAGGGATAGGCGTTTTGCCTCACTCCTCATGTCAGAAATCCTCATAAAGGCCCTTCACGAAGAGTTAAAGGGGTTGGAGAATGGAAAGGCTCAGGTCGCTGGTGGGAAGGCGAGAAAACAGGCTTGACTTCCTCAGGGATTTGGTCTCACTCCTTCTGTCAAGGGAGGAGCTCTACTCCAACGATGCCCTCTTCAGGGACACCATTGAGGAGGTTTACTCCATTCTGAAATCGGAGATTCGGGCCGGCAAATTCGAGCTTCTCAACGCCTACGAGACAGCGGTGGTTTTAAGGGCCGTTGCCTTCAAGGAGAACCTTGATGTTCAAACCCTGCTGAGGAAACTCCTCGCCGAGCTGGGGTGATGGCTGTGCTGTACGAGATTAGTATCGAGACGAAGGAGCGCTGTCAGGTTATAGACATAACGGATGAGGTCCAGAGGCTCGTTTACCGCTCCAAGGTGAAGCACGGGATAGCGGTTGTCTTCACCCACCATACGACGACGGGCCTCTTCATAAACGAGTATGAGTCGGGCTTAATCGAGGACATCAAGGGCAAGATGGCCGAGCTCGTCCCGATGGGAGCCGGCTACGCCCACGACAGGATTGACAGCAATGCGCACGCACACATAAAGGCGAGCATCTTCCTTAACCCCGAGGTGGTCGTTCCCATAGACCAGGCGGAGCTCCACCTCGGCACTTGGCAGAGGATTCTCTTCGTCGAGCTCGACGGGCCAAGGCACAGGAAGGTCTACGTCATGATATGCCCCTGTCCAGAGTTCCCGGAGGAGTGATTAAACGTACATCGCCATGTGGGCAATCCTTTCAAGGAGCTCGTTGAAGCCCTCGTAGGTAACCAGCGATAACGCCAGTGGCTCCTGCTCCAGCCTCTTCTTTATGATTTTTCTCAACTCCTCCACGCGCTCCCTCGGAACGAGGTCAATCTTGTTGATGACCACGATTATCGGCTTGTCGTAGCGCATCTTGAGCATGTGGTGGAGCTTTTCCATCCCCCTGTGGAGGCCAACCGTTGCATCAACCATGTGGATTATTATGTCCGCCGAGACTATCTCGTCTATGAGCTCTTTGAACTTCTCCTCGCTCAAAACTTTCCCGCGGAGCTCAAGTCTCGGGTCGAAGAGCCCTGCAGTGTCTATGAGCACGAACTCGTCTGCCCCTCCAAAGGGGTTCTTCATGCCCTTGGGTATCTTCAGCTTTCCAAAGCGCCTCCTCACGAGCCCCTTCGTCGTCCCGGGCAAATCCTCCACCTCGCTCACCTTTCCGCCCACGAGTGCGTTCATGAGGGTTGATTTGCCGACGTTTTCGGCACCGATTATCGCAACCTTTATCATCTCTTCACCCCCAATTCAACTCAGCGGTTGAATTTAAAGGTGATTGGCATGAGGCGCGTCAAGCTCGGTCATCACTATTACTACGTCGTCACTCCCGATGACCTGAACGGGAAGCTGAGGGGCAAAAACGTCGTCCTCGAAGGCGAAATCGAGGATAAGCCCGTCATCGAGTTCCTGCCGATGGAACTGCCGAGCTGGAGGACGACCTTCAAAATCCACGGGATAAGGGTTGACTTCGCTGGGAGCCCGTGCATAGGGAAGGGCGACACCGTTAAGGTCTACGGTCGCTTCCTTGGAGACGCAATCATCGCCACCGCCATCGAGACGGAGAGGGCACTCTTCACGACGGAGGAGTGAGCATGCTCGACCTTCTAATCGAGCTCGGCAACCTCAAGAGACTCCCGAGAACGGGCTGGCTCCTCAGGGGCGTTTCAAACCCGGAGAGCGTGGCCGAGCACAGCTACCGCGTCGCTTTGATTACGCTTTTCCTCGCGGACGAGCTGAGGGCAAAGGGCGTTGAGATAGACGTCGAGAGGGCTTTGAAGATAGCACTCCTCCACGACATCGGCGAGGCGAGGATAACCGATATCCCAAAGACGGCCCAGTACTACCTCGACAAGGGCAAGGCGGAGAAGAAAGCGGTTATGGAGCTTCTGCTTTCATCGCCAAAACCGAAGGAGTACTTCAAGCTCTGGCGCGAGTACGAGGAGGAATCAAGCCTCGAAGGAAGGCTCGTGAAGTTCGCCGATAGGCTGGAAATGCTGATTCAAGCTTATGAGTACGAGAAGGCAGGCTTCAGAAACCTCGACGAGTTCTGGGGAGCGGTGGAGAAGCTCCGCGAGAGCGAGTTCTACAACTACTTCAGGGAGCTCGTTGAGGGGCTCGTTGAGATGAGGGAAAAGGTTAAATAGTTGCAGTGCGATTAGTCTAATCATGATGCAACAATTTGTCAACCGGAGGGGCGAGCTCGACGCCCTCAGGAGGGCCTTTGAGAGCGACAAAGCGGAGCTGATAGTTGTTTACGGGAGGAGAAGGGTCGGAAAGACGGCGCTCATCCTGAAAGCCGTTGAAAAGTTCAGGCACGTCTACTTCCTCGCGGACGAGAGGAGCGAGGCGGAGAACCTCTCCGAGTTCAGGAAGAAGGTTGGACACTTCTTAGGCGATGAGGTCGTCGCCCGCTCCGACCTCGGCTGGCTCGAGCTGTTCCGTCTCATCGCGGAGCGGGGAAGAGGTGTGGTCGTGATAGACGAGCTCCCCTACCTCGTCGAGGGAAACCCGGCTTTTCCCTCGGTTCTCCAGAAGGCGTGGGATTTACATCTCCAGAACTCGAAGGTCAAGCTCGTTCTCGTCGGCTCGTCAATCGGCATGATGGAGAGGCTCCTCGGCCACAAGAGCCCCCTCTACGGCAGGAGAACGATGCAGATTGACCTCAAGCCCCTTAGGTACTGGCACGTTCCGGAGTTCCTGCCTGGCTACTCCCCTGAGGACTGGATGAGGGTTTACGGCGTCGTCGACGGGATACCCCTCTACCTGAAGCAGTTCGACGGTAGTTCATCGTTCTGGGAAAACGTCGAGAGGCTGTTCCTCAGGAAGGAGAGCCCCCTTTACACCGAGGCAGAGTTTCTCCTCAGGCAGGAGTTCAGGGAGCCGGCGCGGTACTTCTCGATACTGAAGACGATAGCCTTCGGAAAGACGAGCTTCGGGGAGATAGTGAACTTCACGGGCTTCGACAGGGGAACCGTCTCGCGCTATCTCGACAACCTTGCCAGGATTCGCGTCGTGAGGAAGGTTCACCCGGCCTTTGAGCCCGAGAAGAGGAGGAACACCCGCTACGAGTTCGCCGATAATTACTTCCGCTTCTGGTTCCGCTTCGTCTATCCCAACAGAGAGAGGATTGAGCGGGAGCTCTACGGCGAGGTTCTGAAGGATGTCATGGCGAACTTCGACCACTACATGGGGCCCGTGTTTGAGAGGGCCGCCGAAGACTTCCTGTGGCGGAAGTTCTCCTTCGAGCGGGGTGGAAAGTGGTGGCACAGGGGAGAAGAGGTCGACTTCGTGGGCGTGAAGAACGGAACCGCGTACTTCTTCGAGGCCAAATGGGGCACCTTAGACTATCGAGAGGCCCTCCGGGTTCTTAAAAGGCTTGAGGAAAAGGCCGAGAACGTCAGAACCGGGGCGGAGAAAAGGCGCTTCGGCATCGTCGCAAGGGCCGTAGAGGACAGGAAAAGGCTTGAGGAGAGAGGCTTCCTCATCTTCGAGCTCAGGGACCTCTTTGGATTCTCTTGAGGAATACCTCTGCCCTTTCAGGCTCTCTCCTCAGAAGAAGTCCTCCAAGTCCCAGACAAGGTAGCCCTCTTCCCTTAGCCCCTCCTTTCCCTCAACGCTTCTCGCGATGATGCCGAACCTGAACCTTCCATTAAAGCGAATGAGCTTTGCTTTGCCCCCCAGCTCCCCAAAACCCTCCTCGCGTCCCTCTCGCTCAGGTCCTTCCACTTGACCTCAATCAGGCTGACCTCATCTTTGCCCAACGCCACGATGTCGATTTCTTCACCCCTGAACCACCACCTGCCAAGGGTCTCGAACTCAATCGGCCTCTTGAGGAGAAGGAACTCCCTCGCGAGGTCTTCAAAGCGGACAGAGAGAACCTTGGAGAGGTCATCGAGCTTGGCGGTTCCCGAGGCTATCTCGGCCATCTGGGGGTAAGTCAGAACGAACCAGCTCAGAAGAACCGGGTCGCTTATCCTGTAAAGGCTCACCTTCCTGCTCCCGAGGATGGGAGTTTCTTTCTCGACGAAGCCGAGCCTCATGAGGGTCTCAAGGTAGGGGTAGACGCTCCTCGCTGGAAGACTGAGGTAGTTCGCAATCCTCTCAAGCCTCCTGTTGCCCTCTGCAATTGCCCTCAGGATTGAGAAGTAGGTTTTAAGCTCCCTCAGTTCCTCGCCGAGGATTACGTAGGGCTCATCATAGAACAGGCCGTAGTCGCTTAGGAACTCCTCTCTAACGAACTCCTCAATCGAGGAGTAGCGGGAAGCGAGCCTTAGATAGGGCGGAATTCCCCCGACGAGCATGTAGGCCCTTATCCCGTATTCCCAGTCCCCGAAAAACTTCAGGGCGTTGCGGTAGTCCATGGGCTTCAGGTGAAGGTTCCTCGTCCTCCTGCCGTAGAGGGGCGAAGCGTGGCTTAGAACGTCGTCCCACATCATGCCGAGCAGAGAACCGGAGATGACGAGCATGACGTTTTTCTCGCTCAAAATTCCGTCCCAGACCCTCTGGAGGTCGCTCAGAATCTTCCGGTCGGACTTTATGGCGTAGGTGAACTCGTCGAGGACTATGAGGCAGTCCTCTGTCCTCTCGGCGAGGTAGCTCAGAATGTCAAGCCAGTTATCGGTTTCAACTTTCAGTATCAGCTCGTCCCCAAGGAACGAGGCAAGGGCACGCTTGAACTCCTTCATCTGAACTTCCTTTATCGCCTTGGGGAACGTGAAGAAGGTCTTACTGCCCTTAGAGAACTCTTGCATGAACCTCGTCTTTCCAACCCTCCTCATGCCGTAGAGAACAACAAACGATGGCCTGTTCTCCTACTCCCTTTCAAGAACTTTCATCTCCCTCCCGCGGTCTATGAACTCCACAGCTTTCACCGAATTCACCAAGTTTCGATTATTTGCCCAAATTCACGAAAACACTTCCATTTACGTTAGCGGTCCTGTTTGCTCAAAATGTTTAAATACCCGCTTCCGTCCCTTTATCCGGTGGTTTTAGTGGGGAGGGGCATTGCCTTAATCGCTCTGCTGGTTATCTCGGTGATTGCGTCTGGGTGCATTGGGAGCTCTAACGCTTCTCACGGAGAGGAGACGCTGATAATCTTCCACGCGGGCTCGCTGAGCGTTCCGTTCAAACAGCTGGAAGATGAGTTTGCAAAGTACGCCGAGGAGAACCTCGGAGTTAAGGTAAAGTTCCAGGATGAGGCGGACGGGAGCGTCAAAACCGTCAGGAAGGTTACCGACCTCGGGAAGAAGGCGGACGTAGTTGCCGTCGCCGACTACACCCTCATCCCTCAGCTCATGGTGCCGAACTACACGGACTTCTACGTCCTCTTCGCGACCAACGAGATAGTCATAGCCTTCACCGAGAAGAGCAGGTACGCGGACGAGATTAACCCCGACAACTGGTACGAAATCCTCGCGAGGCCCGGCGTCACCTTCGGCTTCTCCGACCCCAACCAGGACCCCTGCGGCTACCGCTCGCTCATGGTCATGAAGCTCGCGGATTACTACTACGGCAAGCCCATCTTCGAGGCCCTCGTCGAGAAGAACACTAACATCCACTACAACGGCTCCCTAATCGTTGCCCCGAAGGAAATCCGGGTGAAGAACGACAAGGTCGTCATAAGGCCGAAGGAGACCGATTTGACGGGCCTTGTCGAGAGCGGAAGCCTCGACTACTTCTTCATCTACAAGAGCGTCGCCGAGCAGCACGGCCTAAAGTACATCGAGCTTCCCAGGGAGATAAACCTCAAGGACTTCAAGATGGCCGACTACTACGGAAAGGTGAGCATCTACATCGGCTCAACGGGCAAGGTCATCAAGGCCAAGCCCATCGTCTACGGCGTCACCGTCCCAAAGAACGCCCCCCACAGGGAGCTCGCGATGGAGTTCCTCAGGTTCCTCCTGAGCGAGAAGGGCAGGGACGTCTTCAAGGCCAACCACCAGGACTTCATCTGGCCGCCGATAGCGTTCGGCAACGTCCCCGAGGAGATAAAGGACGAGGTGAAGGTTGAGGGGTGAACTTTTTATTCCCCTCTCCCAATTCAGGGGGAGAGCGATGAGGCGCGACTACACCCTCTACTTTTTCGCGTCGCTGGGAAGCTTTCTCATCGCCTACATAGCCCTTCCGTTAGTGGTTATCTTCGCCAAACAGCTCTCGGACCTGGGGATGCTCGTTAGGACGCTCCACGACCCCTACGTAACCGAGGCCCTTAGAAATTCCCTCCTGACGGCGACGGCAACGACGCTGATAGCGCTCCTCTTCGGCGTCCCCCTCGGCTACGTCCTGGCGAGAAAGGACTTCCCTGGAAAGAGCCTCGTTCAGGCCCTCGTTGACGTTCCCATAGTAATCCCCCACTCGGTCGTGGGCATAATGCTCCTCGTCACCTTTTCGAGCGCGATACTCGACAGCTACACTGGCATAATAGCGGCGATGCTCTTTGTCTCGGCTCCTTTCACGATAAACGCCTCGCGCGATGGTTTTCTGGCAGTTGATGAGAAACTCGAGGCAGTCGCGAGAACCCTCGGCGCTTCCCGCCTAAGGGTCTTCTTCTCGGTCTCCCTGCCGATAGCCCTTCCAAGCGTGGCGAGCGGGGCGATAATGACGTGGGCGAGGGCAATAAGTGAGGTTGGAGCCATACTCATCGTCGCCTACTACCCCAAGACGGCGCAGGTGTTAATCCTGGAATACTTCAACAACTACGGGCTGAGGGCCTCGAGGCCGATAGCCGTCCTCATGGTGACCATAAGCCTCACGATATTCGTCCTGCTCCGCTGGATTGTCGGGAGGAAGGCCAATGCTCAGGGCTGAGGGAATCTCCAAGGACTGGAAGGAGTTCCACCTCAGGGAGGTAACCTTTGAGGTCAAGGAGGGAGAGCACTTCATAATCCTTGGTCCGAGCGGTGCTGGAAAGACCGTCCTCCTCGAGATAATCGCGGGGGTAATAGAGCCCGACGCGGGCAGGGTTTACCTCAACGGCGAAGACGTTACGGACCTTCCGCCCGAGAAGCGCGGTTTAGCTTATGTGCCCCAGAACTATGCCCTCTTCCCGAACATGAGCGTCTACGACAACATAGCCTTCGGCCTTAAAGTCAGGAAAGTTCCAAAGCCCGAAATAGAGCGCAAAGTGCGGGAAATCTCCGAGGTCCTCAGGATAGAACACCTCCTCAACAGGAAGCCGAGGACGCTGAGTGGTGGGGAACAGCAGAGGGTAGCTTTAGCGAGGGCGCTCGTCGTCGAGCCACCTTTAATCCTGCTCGACGAGCCTTTCGCGAACCTCGACGTCCAGACGAGGGCGAAGCTGTTAACCGAGATGAAGCGCTGGAAGCGAGAGCTGGGCTTTACAGCTCTTCACGTAACGCATTCCTTTGAGGAAGCAATAAGCCTCGGTGACCGCGTTGGAGTGATGCTCGATGGAAAGCTCGTTCAGGTTGGTAGGGTCAGGGACGTCTTCTCAAAGCCAGTGAGTGAGGAAGTGGCGAGATTCCTCGGCTTCGAGAACATAATCGAGGGAATCGCGGAGGGAAGGAGGCTGAAGGTAAACGGTATTGAGATTGAACTTCCTGTCGAAGCTAAAGGCAGGGTCAGGGTCGGCTTAAGACCAGAGGACATAATAATCTCGACCGAGCCGATAAGGAGCTCCGCCAGAAACGAGTTCAGGGCAACTGTTGAGTCAATCGAGGAGCTCGGCCCGCTCGTGAGAGTCCACCTCTCCCTCGGCGATATAACCCTTACGGCCTTCATAACCCGCTCATCGATGCTCGAACTCGGGGTGGAGAAGGGAAAAGAGGCCTACGTCAGCTTCAAGGCGAGCGCGCT
>NZ_JAMOQU010000024.1 GCF_027063845.1 Thermococcus sp. | reverse complement strand
TCGAGCCAGCAGTCGGGCGGTAGGCCCGCCTTCCAGCAGGTCTGAGCTAAGAACTCCTCCTCGTCCCAACCCCACTCTATCGGCACCTGCGGAAGCAGTAAGCCCGAGTAGATGCCCTTCTCGACTATCAGCCCGTCCCTGCCGACCCTTATCTTCTTCGGCCTCTCCTCGGGCGGGCCCTCTACCGGTTCAGGTGGGGTTAGGACGCTGACCTCAACTGTGAGCTCGTCGAGCTCCTCCGGTCTAACGGGCGGGAAGCGCGGGTCTTCTACGGCCGCGTGGATTGCCGCTTTAATCGTCGCCTCGACCAGCGGGTAAATCGGCAGGGGAAAGCCTATGCACCCGCGGAGCGCCATCTGTGGCGGGACGTTGTGGCGGTTGAGGGTCACGAAGACTCCCATCTTCTCCCAGAGCTCCGGCGGTGTGTCCTCTGGAGGTTCGATTACTCTTCCGTTCCTCACGTACTCTTCGATGGCTTTCCTCGCGAGCCTGACGAGGAACTCACCCCACTCGTCCTTAATCCTGTACACCCTCTCACCCCCTTAAAATTACCTCTCGTTAGTTTATTAACCTATCGCAACCCTTAAATTACTGCCGAGAAAGATTAAAGCGGGTGTCGAAGGTGGTCATCGTTGAGTTCGTAATCGTCCCCCTCGGGGAAAAGAGCCTGAGCAGGTACGTTGCCGAGGTGATAAAGCTTTTAGAGAGGAAGGGCGTTAAATATCAGTTGACGCCGATGGCCACCATCATCGAGACAAAGACCGTTAGGGAGGCCTTCGATATAATCGAGGAGGCCCACGAGCTTATGTTCAATCTCGGCGCGGAGAGGGTTTCCACAACGATAAGGATTGACGACAAGCGCGACAGGGAGAGGCACATGGAGGACAAGGTCAAATCCGTCCTCGAAAAGGTTGGAGAGGTGCGGTGATGAGGGTTCTCGTTCTGGCGATTGACCGCGATGACGACTTCGGCAAGAAGGCGGGCGTTAAGGGTCCTGTCATAGGGCGAGAGGCCTGTATAGACGCCGCCTTAAAGCTCAGTCTCGCCGACCCGGAGGACAGCGACGCGAACGTCGTTTACGCGGCCGTTAAGCTGAGGGACGAGCTCGAGGAGAAGGGTGAATTCGACGAGGTTGAGGTCGCGATAATAACCGGCCACCCGAAAGTTGGGCTAAAGAGTGATATGGAGCTTGCGAGACAGCTTGAGGAAGTTCTCAAGGTCTTTCCGGCCGATGGAGTTATCCCCGTTACCGACGGGGCCGAGGACGAGCAGATTTTTCCGATTATCGCCTCAAAGGTCCCAATCATAACCTCCCACCGCGTCGTCGTCAAGCAGAGTCCGAGCATTGAGACGACCTGGTATATCATTGTCAAGTACATGAGGGAAATCCTGAGCGACCCAGAGGTCGCGCGCGTCGTCTTCGGCATTCCGGGTCTGATGGCCTTACTCTACGGGATAGCCAAGCTCGTCGGCGTGTGGTATCCTGAGAGCGAGAAGATAGTTTCAACGGTGATTTGGGGGACTGTCCTTCTCATAATCGGTGGGATATTCTTCACCAAGGGCTTCAAC
>NZ_JAMOQU010000023.1 GCF_027063845.1 Thermococcus sp. | reverse complement strand
ACGTCTACGCCGCCGCCAAGTACGCCAAGGAGGTCGGCAGTGCGGCATTCGTCAACGCGATTCCCACCCTCATCGCCAACGACCCGGCCTTCGTCGAGCTCGCTAAGGAGAGCAACCTCGTTATCTTTGGCGACGACGGAGCCACCGGCGCCACCCCGCTTACCGCCGACGTCCTCGCGCACCTCGCCCAGAGGAACCGCTACGTCCTCGACATCGCCCAGTTCAACATCGGCGGAAACAACGACTTCCTTGCCCTGACCGACAAGGAGCGCAACAAGAGCAAGGAGTTCACCAAGAGCTCCATCGTCAAAGACCTCCTCGGCTACGACGCCCCGCACTACATCAAGCCGACCGGCTTCCTCGAGCCTCTCGGTGACAAGAAGTTCATCGCCATGCACATCGAGTACGTCTCATTCAACGGCGCCCACGACGAGCTCGTCATCACTGGCAGGATAAACGACAGCCCTGCTTTGGCTGGTCTGCTCGTCGACCTTGTCAGGCTCGGAAAGATTGCCGTCGAGAAGAAGGCCTTCGGAACCGTTTACGAGGTCAACGCCTTCTACATGAAGAACCCCGGCCCGAAGGAGATGCCCAACATCCCGCGCATCATAGCCCACGAGAAGATGCGCATCTGGGCCGGACTCAAGCCGAGATGGCTCTGACGGCAAGCTTTTAACTCTCTTTTCCTACTTTTCTCGGTGGGTGAGAATGAGCTGGAAGAGGGGAGCGTATCCTGAGTTCACGATTGAAGACGCGGTTGCGGTTCTGTTCCTGATGAAGAATCCCGTCGGAAGAAAGACGATTTCAGAGCTCATTGACCTTGGTGAGGGGAGCGTTAGAACGCTTTTGAGAAAGCTTTCAAGGATGGAGCTCATAGAGTCCTCCCAGAGGGGTCACGTCCTCAGCGATAGGGGGCGGGAGCTCGTTGAGAGGCTTTCGCAGGCTTTTTCGGAGGTTCACGCGGTTGGGAAGGTCGAGGGCTTCCCTGCCTACGCCCTAATCGTAAAGGACCCCCCTGAGTTCAAGAGCATCGAGCTTCGTGACGAGGCAATAAGATTCTTCGCCAAGGGTGCCATGATTCTCGTCGTTAAAAACGGAGAGGTAGTTTTTCCAGAGGACGGCAGGCCCCTTAGGGAGACCATGCCCGAGCTGGCGGAAAAGCTCTCCGTTCTTGGGCCGGAAGAAGGGGATATGGTCATCGTCACGTGGGCCGAGAACCCGGCCGATGCCATGAAGAGCGCCTACCACGTGGCGGTTTTCCTCAAGGACGTGCCGGAGGAGATAAAGTCACTCGTGAGGTGAGCCGATGGCCGAGAGCAGGCTTATACTCGCCCTTGACGTCTACGAGCGCGAGAGGGCCCTTGAGATAGCCCGCGAAACAGCGGCCTACCTCTGGGCGATTAAGGTGAACTGGCCCCTCATCATCGGTTCCGGACTGGACATAATCCCCGAACTCAAAGAGGAGACCGGCCTCCCGGTCATAGCTGACCTAAAGCTCGCGGACATTCCAAACACCAACCGGTTGATAGCGGGGAAGGTTTTCGAGGCCGGGGCGGATTACATCATAGTGCACGGTTTCGTCGGGAGCGACAGCGTTGAGGCGGTTATGGAGCTTGGAAAGACGATAATCGTCGTCGAGATGAGCCACCCCGGTGCGAGGGAGTTCATCCAGCCGGTAACGGATAGGCTGATAGAGCTCGCCAACCGGCTCGAGCCCTTCGGGGTCATAGCCCCCGCCACGAGGCCCGAGAGGGTAGCGTATATCCGCTCGAAGCTCAAACCGGGAATCAAAATCCTGACTCCCGGAGTCGGGGCGCAGGGCGGAAAGGCGGGCGAGGTTTTAAAGGCCGGCGCCGACTACATCATCGTGGGCCGTTCGATTTACGCGAGCGATAACCCGGAGGAAAGCGCGAGACGGATTTACGAGGAGGTGAGAGCGTGGAGCTGAAGGTCAAGCACCCCCTCAGCAAGAAGGAGGTAAAGGCCATAATCCGCGAGATGGCCGAGATTTTCGGCGAGGAGATAGCCGGGAAGATGCTGAGCAAGAAGGACCGCGTTGAGGTCGCCGAGTTCGACAAGACCACCGAAATCCTTCTCGTCAATGGAAAGCCCTTCTTCATACGGAGAAAGGGTCTGATTTTTCCGCTCGTCATAGCGCTCTACGAGCTGTCCAACGAGGAAGACCTGAGGAAGTGGCCGAGACGCGTTGTCGTTGACGAGGGAGCGGTTCCATACATCATCAACGGCGCCGACGTCATGGCCGCGGGCATAGTTGACGCCGACGAGAACATCAAGGAAGGCGACTTCGTCTTCGTCGTTGAAGAGCAGTACGGAAGGCCCCTCGCCATCGGAATAGCCCTGATGACCGGTAAGGCGATGAAGGAGAAGCCCAAGGGGAAGGCAGTGAAGAACATCCACCACGCCAAGGATAAAATCTGGAACGTCACGGTGGGATGAGATGAGTGAACCATCGAGGGGCAAGAAAATCCGCGTTCTTGTCGGTGGCGTCTTTGACATCCTCCACGTCGGTCACATCCACTTTTTGAAGCAGGCGAAAGAGCTGGGCGACGAGCTGGTTGTCATAGTCGCTCACGATGAGACCGTCAGGAGGAACAAGCGGAGGAACCCGATAAATCCGGCAGAGGACAGGGCGGAACTGCTGAGGGCGATAAAATACGTGGACGAGGTTTACATCGGCTCGCCCGGCGGGATAGACTTCGAACTCGTGAAGCGCATAGACCCGGACGTTATAGCAATCGGTCCGGACCAGAACTTCAACTGCGAGAAGCTCAAGGAGGAGCTGCGGAGGCACGGAATAGAGGCCGAGGTTATACGGGTTCCCTACCTTTACAAGAGCGACCGAGCGAAGACGAGCAAGATAATAAGGAGAATAGTCGAGGAATTCTGCGAGTGATTTGACGGCTTATTTTACCGCTGATTTGACCTCACCCGGGGTGGGGCCCTGAGTTCAAGGTCTCAGTTTTGAGATGTAATCGCGAAGGAACTCGGGGTCCTCCCTCTTCACGGCGCTTAAAAGTTCCTCGAACTTCTTCTCCCCGAGGGCGAGGCGGAGGTAGTAGTAGAGGTTGACGGCGTCTTCAACGATGGCGCTCTGCCTTCTCCCTTCCTCGGCGTAGAGTTGAATGAGCTTCATGTTCATGTCCCTGCTGACGTAGAGCGTTTTCTGCATCTTCTCCTTCTTCAGGTTGCGCTCCTTCTTGGGCTTACTCGGCTTCGTGAGCTCGTCTATCGAGCCGTCAAAGAGCTTTGGAATTTTATCCCTCGGCAATCCCAACCACCTCTTTCGCGAGCTTTAGGAAGGCCTTCGCGGCGCGACTCTTGCCGTCGAACTCGAATATGCTCTTACCCTCACTCTGGGCTTTCTCAAGGGCTATCGCCTTCGGAATCGTCGTGAGTATCGGTGCGTCCGGGTAGGTCTCCTTGAGCTCCCTGAGGCGGAGCTTCGGCACCTTGGTCTGCTTGGTGAACTTGTTGGGGACCAGTCCGAGCAGTTTAAGGTTCTCATTAGTTTCTTCGCGAATCATCCTCATGAGGTTGAACATGAGCTGCATCCCTATGACGCCGAAGTAGCTGAGCTCGAGCGGGATGAGCACGTAGTCTGAAGCGGTGAGCGAGTTGACGAGGAAGATTCCCATGCTCGGTGGGTTGTCTATTAAAACGTAGTCGTAGTCCGGTAGAACTGGCAGTAGAGCCTTCTCAAGCCTCCTCTCGCGGTTATAGGCGTTGATTATCTCGATTTCCTTTGCAGAGAGGTTCAGGTGGCTCGGAATGAGGTCGAGGTTTTCCCGGACGCTTATCAGGCTCTCGTCGATTTCGCTTTCCCTCGTCATGAGCGTTCCGACATGTCTTTCGGCGTAGTCGAGAACCCTCATTCCGATTAAACCAAAGGTCAGGTTGAACTGCGGGTCAACGTCAACGAGCAGGACGCGTTTTCCCATATCGGCCAGTGCGTAGCCGAGGTTCATCGTCAGGGTCGTCTTCCCGACTCCCCCCTTCTGATTGGCAACGCTGATTACCACTGCCATGGTTTTCACCCGAATGAGTTAAAAGAGTCAGGAAAGGTCCTCGAAGTCGTCAAGGACCCTGCTCACGTAGGGTGGAAGTCCGCCCTTCGGTTCCTCCCTCCTGGCTATGGTCTTGTAGAGCTTGTCCTCGAAGGACTCAAAGGTCTTCTTGGGCTTTGCGGGCAGGAGGGACTCCTTTGGTGCGAGCTGGAGTGCCGTTTCGCCTCCGAGAATGTGCGGACTCTTGACGCCGGTCATTATCACCATGGCCCTGACCATCTTGCCCATATCCTCGTCAATTCTGGCTCCCCACTTGATTTCGCTCTTCTCGCCAAGCTTCTCGTAGACGATATTCATTGCCTCGTTAATCTCGCCAAGGCTGACGTCCGGACCAACGGTGAAGTGGACGAGGGCCTTCTCACCGCTTCCGTACTCAACGTCGAGGAGCTTGTTCTGAAGGGCGTTCTTGACGGCATCGACTGCCCTGTTGCTCGAATCGCTCTCACCTATTCCAATCAAAGCCGCTCCACCGTTCTTCATGACGCTGTAAACGTCCGCGAAGTCGATGTTCACCATCGACGGAAGCTTAATCGTCTCGGTTATGCCCTTGACCATCCTGGCTATTATCTCGTCGGCGAAGCGGAAGGCCGCGTTTATCGGCAACTTGGGAACGAGCTGGAGGAGCTTGTCGTTCTCGATTATCACAACGGTGTCCGAGTAGTAGAGGAGCGCCTTTATTCCCGCCTTGGCCTTCTCAATCCTCAGCTTGCCCTCGTTTTTGAAGGGGAACGTTACAACGCTCACGACGAGGGGCTCTCTAAACCTACCGTTGTGCCTGGCGCGCTCCTTGATGACCCTCGCCACAACAGGTGCCGCACCGGTTCCGGTTCCGTTGCCCATTCCAGCGGTTATGAAGACGAGGTCAGCGTCGCCGATGGTCTCGGCAATCTCGTGGGCGCTCGCCTCGGCCGCGCGGTAGCCTATCTCGGGGTCTCCACCAGAGCCCTTACCCTGCGTTATCTCCTTACCGAGGAGGAGTTTTTTATGGGCCTTCGCGTGCTTCAGCGCCTGCGCGTCGGTGTTCATCGCTATGAGCTCTGCCCCCTGGACGCCGAGCTCGTACAGGCGAGTTATGGTGTTGTTACCGGAGCCACCAACACCAACTATAACAATCTTTATCAGGTCGTCGTCATCTTCTATGAGGCTCTCTTCCATCCTTGGCTTCTTTGGCTCGTCGTCAAGGTCTATCTTTATTCCCGCCTGCTCAAGCAGTTTAAACACCATCGCCCCAACCCCCAGCGTTGAGTGTGAGCTGATTTTATTCCTTATTTTAGGTCTTATTCGAGCGGCTTATTTTATAATGTAGTCAGGCGTTGAGCGGTTTTCAGTCTCAAGGCGGTACAGTTCCTTTTTCAAAAGCTCACGAATGGCCTCTCGGATGATTTCACTTCTGTTGGGATAGACACCCTTCTTAACAAGCTGGTCCATAGCGTTTATGAGGCCCTGTGGAAGTTGGACACTTATGATTCTCATCCTGCTCATTCCTGCACCACCACGTCCATTGAGCCGCTGGGATAGGTAGTGATTAATTAGTTAAATACTTTGTGCTTCTGTGTTAATATTTCTATATTATCTTCTTCAAAAATTTTTTGAAAAACCCTTTTAAGGTAGTGGTCTAAACGAAAAGACGGTGGTTCGGAAGTGATTCGCGTAACGGAGAGGGTCTTCATTGCAAGGGTCTCGGTTCGAAACGTTGAGGAGGTCATCCCTTACCTTGGGGGGAACGTTCAGATGGTCAATACTGGCTGTTGGAAGGCCGTTGCCTTCGCGTCGATACTCGCTCTTAGGGCATTTGAGCGGGGAACTAACCACGCGAAGACCCTCGGTGGAGAACTGCTCCTCCGCCTCGCCGGAACGCTCCAGATTAAGGACGCTATACGGGAGGTCGGTGCAAAGCCGGGCGAGAACTTCCTGGTGGTCTTCGGGAGTGAGGATGACGCGAGGAGGGTCCTTGAGGAACTGGGGCTGGAAGAGCTTCCCATCGGTGAGTGTCCCGAGGAGATTGCGAAAACTTTTTTTGAAAAATCCGCACTTGTCGAAGTTTTGTAGAAAAAATCACCTTTTTTCCAGCTTGGTTTGAGGATAAATTTATATATGAGCCCCTGCAGACCCCCGCAGTGCCCGGGGGGATGAGGAATGCGCTACAAGAAGAGAAAATACTTCCTCGCCGGAAGGATAAACATAATCCAGCGCTCGAAGATTAGGGAGCTCTTCGAGAAGGCCTCGAAGATGGAAAACGTTATCTCCCTCGGAATCGGCGAGCCCGATTTTGACACGCCCGAGGTGATTAAGGACGCCGCGAAGAGGGCCCTCGATGAGGGCTACACGCACTACACGCCCAACGCAGGTATTCCCGAGTTTAGGGAGGCCATAGCCGAGTACTACAAGGACTTCTACAATGTTGATGTTGATATTGACAACATTCTCGTCACCGCTGGTGCTTATGAGGCTACCTACCTGGCATTCCAGAGTATCCTCGAGCAGGGCGATGACGTTATCATCCCGGACCCGGCCTTCGTTTGCTACGTGGAAGACGCTAAGATAGCCGAGGCAGGAATCATCAGGATTCCCCTCCGCGAGGAGCACAAGTTCCGCCTCAACCCTGATGAACTCGTCGAGGCGATAACGAAGAGGACGAGGATGATTGTCATCAACTACCCCAACAACCCGACTGGAGCCGTTATGAAAAAATCCGTCGTCAAGGCTATAGCAGACATAGCCCAGGACTACAACCTTTACATCCTCAGTGACGAACCTTATGAGCACTTCATCTACGAGGGAGCTAAGCACTATCCGATGATTAAGTACGCTCCGGACAACACAATTCTCGCGAACTCCTTCTCGAAGACCTTCGCCATGACCGGATGGCGCCTTGGATTCGCCATAGCCCCGAAGCAGGTCATCAGGGATATGATTAAGCTCCACGCCTACGTCATCGGTAACGTTACGTCGTTCGTCCAGATTGCGGGAATAACAGCACTTCGCGATAAGAGGAGCTGGGAAGCCGTTGAGAGGATGAGACAGGTCTACGACGAAAGAAGGAGGCTCGTCCTCAAGTACCTCAACGAGATGCCACACATACAGCCCTTCAAGCCCAAGGGAGCGTTCTACATATGGGTCAAGATTGACCCCGAGCTCGACATGACTAGCGAGGACTTCGCGGACTGGCTCCTTGACAACGCGCGCGTTGTGGTCATTCCGGGAACTGCCTTTGGAAAGCAGGGTGAGGGATGGGTCAGGATAAGCTACGCGACCGAGAAGGACAAGCTCATCGAGGCGATGGAGAGAATGAAAGAGGCACTCTCCAAGCTGTGAGGTGGTTCGATGGAAAATCTCATCGCCGTTTTCGTTGCCATCTTTTTGGCCGAGCTCGGGGATAAGACACAGCTGACGACGATAGCCTTCGCCTCTAAGTACGGCTGGAAAACTGCTTTTATCGGTGCAATCCTTGGCCTCGCGGCCGTTAACCTCATTGGTGCCCTTCTGGGCGACGTCATCGGGGACGTCCTCCCCATGGAACTGATACACAAAGGCGCCGGGTTGCTCTTCATAGTCTTCGGCGTCCTGATGCTGCTTGGAAAACTCTAGGGGTGGTTGTCATGGACAAGAGGTGGTCAACGGTATTGATTAACACACTTCTCGTTGCTTCGGGCTTTGGAACGATGCACATGCTCGAGAAGTTCAAGAACGCGGTTTTGACGCACTACGGCATCACTGAGGCAATGATGGGCTATCAGCAGACCGCTTACGTCGTCGGTCTCTTTGTCGCGTTCCTCCTCGGCGGAACGAGCCTCTTCAAGGGCTCCTTCAAGAGGAGCGTGGCTTTAATCGTCAGCTTCGCCGCAATTCCGCAGTTCCTGATTCCCTTCATGCCCAGCTGGTGGGGTGTGGTTGCGCTCCGCTTCTTCCAGGGCTTTATCGTCGCTCTCATAGCGGTGTTCAGCAACCAGATTGGAAGGCTATTCGTAGCCGAAAGGCCCTTTGCCAAGGGTGTAATCCTGTCCGGAATCTTCTGGGGTGGAATCTACGGCATAAATCTCGCCAAGTGGGCAGGTGGAAGCGACGCGAGCTGGTCATCGGTTACCCAGGCGTTCCTAATCTCGGCCGTACTCATGTACGTCATGCTCGCAATCTGGTGGCTCTTCGTCGAGGACTTCGAGATTCCCAAGGAGAAGCACTCCTCGGGGGTCAACGTCTGGAAGATGCCCTTCACATGGGTCTTCGGTTTCACCTTCTTCCCGGCCCTGTGGATTATCTTCACCCTCGGTTCGTTTACGCTCCACAACGTGGAGTTCAGCGACTCCCAGGTGGCGAACCTCGTTATGACCCTTGAGGTCTCGATGGGTCTCTGGTCAATAATCATGGGCTACCTCGGCTACCGCCTCTCGGTTAAGAACACCAGCAACCGCGGTCTGTTCAAGGCCATCGTCAGCGTCATGACTCTCTCATACGCGGTAACCTTCGTGGGACTCTTCCTCGTCTGGAAGGCCATAAGCGCAAACGACTACACCCTCGCGCTCCTCGGAATAGCAATAACCGGAATCGTCCAGGGAACGGGTCCGGCCTTCTGGACCACCGCCCCAGCGGCCTACCCGAAGGAAATATACCCCGAGGCCAGCTTCGCCCTTGGACTCATCTCGAACTCAGCGAACGCGGTCGCTCCCAACGTCATGTTCGTCCTCGTGAAAAGCGTCACGACGGGGATGATAATCTACCTCGGCATGGCCCTGCTTGGAATACTCCTCCTGCTGGCCTCGAGCAGGATGAAGCTCCCGGTCGAGGAGCTCTCTTAACTCCTTTTTCTTATCACGTGGATGTCCCTGACCAAGCGATGCCTCTCCTCGTAGTCGAGGTGCCTCGACAGAACCTCGAAGCCCAGCTTCCCGAGCCATCTCCGCTCCTTCCGGTAGATGCTCCCGTCCCTCAGCCTGTATGCGGGGAAGACGAAGACGGCCCTCCCGTTCCTCTTTAGGACGTCTGAGAAGCTCTCGAAGACCGAAAAGTACAGCCTGTCCAGCTCGTTGGCAAGCTTTATCGCCTCTCCCCTGCTCGGGTTCCTCTTCAGGGGCTTCCCGAGGTAGGGCTCGGTAACTATCGCGTCAAAGCGCTCGCAGAAACAGCGCTTCAGCTTCCTTGCGTCGCAGACCTCTATCCTCGCTGAGTTTTTGAGCCTGAACTCCCGCCTGAGCCACTCGATGTTCCGCCTCGCTTCCCTCACCCTTTCATGGTCTCTGTCGCTCCCGTAAGCGGGCAACCCCTGGAGGACGAACTCCTGAAGGACCGTTCCGATACCGCAGAATGGGTCGAGGAAGAGGCCCTTCCTCACTTCGGTGAGGTTCACCATTATCCTGGCAAGCCTCGGTGGAATCGAGAGGATTGGCCTCTGAACTGGTCTTTCCACGTCGAGTTTCTTCAGCTCGAAGGGGTCGGTAACCTTAACCGTCTCGCCCACGAGGAAGCTCCCGTCGTCGCGGAACAGGAAAACGATGTCCTTAACCTCTGGGAAGCCCTTCAGAATCAGCTCTGCCGGCATGGAGTAAACCTTAGCGGGCTTGAAGAACTTGGCGGGGCCTTCCCTTTTGAACTCCCTCTTTACGGCGCTTCCCAGCTTCCGCCAGAGCCTCCAGTCGTCCCTTCCGTAGAGGCTGACAGTGAAGAGCCTGACATATTCAAGGTCTCTTATCGCTTCCTCGC
>NZ_JAMOQU010000022.1 GCF_027063845.1 Thermococcus sp. | reverse complement strand
AGCTTCTCGTCCATGTATTTTCCGAGCTCGTAGATGAACTCGCTCGCCGTCAGGGGCTTTCCGCGCTCCTTCTCAATCTCAAGAACCCGCTCGAAGAAGGGAATCATGTACTTCTCGAACTCGATGTAGCGGTCGTTGGGCACGAAGATGTTGCCGATTCTGTTTATGCCCTTCTCGCGCATCAGGGCGTCGTTCACCTGCCAGTCGCCCAGGATGAAGGGCTTCAAGGCCTTTATGAAATCCTCCTCGATTCCGCCTGCAGTGGTTACTATGACATCAACCTTGCCTTCTTTGACCAGCCACGCGATTATCTCTCGCAATCCCGAGGAGATTATGTTCGAGGTGTATCCGAGGAAGACGCGGACCTCTTCACCCTTAGCGCGCTTCTCCTCGACTTTCTTCCATATTTCAATGGCCTTTCCAAGGTGCGTCGCCTGAAAGCCTATGCGCTCGTAATAATCGAGAACTTCCTCAAGGCTTGAAACGTCGTCCAACCAGGGCCCCTCAATTGGAACTCCCTCAACCTCTTCGCTCTCCTTAAGCACGATGTCCTTCGGCTCAGTCATGGAAGGAGGTTGGGAAGGGGGCGTTTAAAGCTTTCGTCAGCACTTCCCGCTCAGGACCGAGCCTATCAGCCTGGTCGTAACGGGGACGGGGAAGACCTTCCTCGGTGCCTTCTTTGTGAGCCACTCCTCTATCTCCTTCGCCCTTGCTCTCCCTTCACGCATCGCCGTTCCGATGTTCCTCGGCGCGACGACGTCTCCCGCGAAGAAAATCCCTGCCTCCTTAAGGATTTTCTCGTTGGCACAGACTACCTCGCGAATCGGGCTCGTCGGCAGCTGGCCGATGGCATAGGCGACGATATCAGCGTCAACGATGAACCTTTCGTCCGTTGTCACAACGGTTCCCTCGACGATTCTCGTCCTCGCGAACTCAACTCCTTCGACCCTGCTTTCGCCGATGATTCTTACGGGCGAGGCCATCTCGATGAACTCAAGCCCCTCCTCGATGAGCTTCCTGATTTCGGCCTTCGCGTAGCTCTGCTCAAGGGTTCTCCTGTAGACCATCGTGACTTTCTCGGCTCCTAAAAGTCTCGATTCGATTGCCACGTCAACCGCGGTGTAGCCCGCTCCAATTATGACAACGTGCTTGCCCTTCAAATCGGGAACCTTCTCCCAGGGGTAGTAGCCTATTCTCGCCATCTTTATGTGGTGGAGCAGCTTAAGCGCGTCGTAAACGCCCGGCAAATCAACGCCCGGAACCTTCAGCTTCCTCGGACGCCAGGCGCCCGTTGCTATGAGGAGTGCGTCGAACTCAGAGAGGAGCCTTTCCAGAGATACGAAGTGCTCGGCCCACTCGTCTCCGAGCTCCCTTGGAGAGTCGTAGACGACCTTCGTCCTGAAATGGAAGTTCACGCCTAGCTTTTCAAGGTCCTTTACACCTTCTCTAACTGTCTTTATCGGTATCCTGACCTCTGGAATCGCGAAGGCGACCATCCCCCCGCCCTCTGGCATCTTGTCGTAGACGTGAACCTCGTAGCCCCTGCACGCGAGGTAGCCCGCCGCTGTAAGCCCCGCTGGACCTGCGCCGATGATTGC
>NZ_JAMOQU010000021.1 GCF_027063845.1 Thermococcus sp. | reverse complement strand
AGGAAGCTCATCAACGACGCCGAGGCCGAGCTCGACAAGACGGTCAGGGAGCTCGACGAGGCGGAGGTGAAAGACCTGCTCGTTGATATTGAGGTCGAAGAAACCAGGCGCTACGAGGCGCTCGCGAGGGAAGCTGACCGCGCGGGGGTGGTGTTTCTATGAAGGTCGCAAAGGTTGAGCGCTTTAAAAGGACCTCACGGGTCTGGTTCGACGACGGCACAATCGCGATAATCTACGACCTCGGCGGGAAGGACTGGGTGAGCGTCATCACGGCGGACAAAAAAGACATCACGGCGACGAGGAAGGGGCACGCCTACTTGGCGGAGGCATACCGCGCCCTGGCGGTGGTATGATGGACTGGAAATACCTACGCCGAATCCTTTCAGACTGGCCAGAAGACGCCCAGGAGGCCTTCATTGCTTTTTTGAAGAAGCACGAAGAGGTAATCAGCTACGCAGTGCCTGCTGAGTGTATGAGTGTTAACCTTATCCTGAACCCAGACGCGAAAGTCTCAGAGCTCAAAGGCTTCCTTGATGCACTCCGCGCCTACGACCCGACCATTCCACCCGTTGAACCTCATATCGAGTATCACCCCTCATTGGGGCTTTGGGTCTCGGTCTCGCTCATTCGGCGTGACCTGGACGAGTGGAGGCGGATAAAAGCGGAGGTGGGCGTATGAGGTGGGTGGTCATCTCCCGCGACCGCGAGCTCAAGGTCGAGACAGCGACAAACCAAAAAGAGGCATTATTTAGGCAGAAGCTCCACCGCAACGCCCTCGCCCTACCAGTCCGCGAGGTCCCAACTCTTATCCACCTCCTCCAGCACCTTTGAACCTTCTTTTTTTCGCCCGCTTTATAACTCAGTTGTGGTCTCTCACAACCGGGTTTTGCCTGGGGGGCTACATATATACTACATATAATTCCACGCCCCAAGTTTCACCACGATAACTTAGTTTTAGCAGTTGATAACTCGGTTATGTCGCGTGAGTTTCTGACGCGACTCCGAGGCGCTCTCAGACGCGAGAACTTTGTTGCAAAAAAGTTTCAAAACCGGAAGGTTTATATATGTGTTTAAACATAAGAGAGAACGAAGAATGTGATAGAGGTGGTCGTGATGGAGAAGGTGAGAATCATACCGCACAGGTTTGAGGACAAGGAGGAGTACATCAACGCCCTCGTCGAGGCCTGGAAGCACAACTGGGAAATCTTCAAGAAGGAGCACCCGCGCGTCGCTAAGCGCTTTGAGGAGGCAGTCGAGAAGCACGGTAGTATGGACGCTGTGCTTAGGAAGTTCGCAGAAGACATAGCTTATGACAAGCGGAGGACGAGGGTCCAGGTTCCCCTCACATGCAGAAGATACTTATACAATGACTACGGTATGAGCATCAAGTTCTACGACGACGGCGACATCGTGTATGCAAGGGGCTCAATCAGCTCAAGCGTCCGCGACATCCTGGGTGTTTGCTGACCCTTCTTTTTTTTCACCCGCTTTATAACCCAGTTATAGCTTTTCTTAACTCGGTTTTGCCAAGGAAGGATACATAACCCCTTCCTCCGACTCTATGTTTAAACTTCTGCAACCCCAACCTTTACAGATGCAAAACCTTAAATACCCCTTTTGCAAAAATCTTATACGAACAACGTCAAGGGGGTGGCACTGTGGACGACGAGGAAAAGCGCGAGAAGGCCGGGGAAAACCGCCCCGACGACTT
>NZ_JAMOQU010000020.1 GCF_027063845.1 Thermococcus sp. | reverse complement strand
TCGGCGTTGGGCCGAGAGAGCTCGCAAAGACTTCTCTAATTGCGGTTCCGGTCGTTCTCGCTGCCGTGTTGGGGCTAATAAGGCTCGTGGCTTCCTTCGTTGAAGCGTCGGCATCTGGCCCCACCGAGGGCGATGGATTTATGATAGTTCTGCTCTTTCTCCTGCTACCGTCCATTCTGCTGGGCCTTCTGGGGAGTCTTTTTGAACTTTCCCTGTGGAGGTGGGATGGCAACCTCTCGACCTGATGTTTCTGGGTTTCTCTTTTCAGCGCTTTGCAATCAGCCACCCGGCCGGAGGATGCTCCGCCCCGGCCTTCCACTTTTCGTGGGCTTCTTCCCACCTTCTCAAAAGCTCGGCGCGCTTTTCCTCGTCTTCTATCCTCTCCACGTACTCGCGGGGAATGTAAGCGAGGTAGTGTGGCAACTTGGGCTCGAAGGTCCCGCTCTTGGCCACCCTTCCACCGGCCCGCTCAACGAGCTCCTTGAGCCTCTCAAGCGTCGGGTAGTGCAGGTCGTCCTTCTCGCCGAACAGCGCCTCAAAGATTTCCTCACGCAGGTTGTAGAGTTCGAGGTGCGCCCTCTGTCGCTCGGTGTTTGCCACAGGGAGGCTCTCCGCGATGAATACCCGCTCCGAGACCCGGAGCATCTCCGAGATGACCTTAACCATCGTTTCCTCGCTCTTCAGGCTTCTGACTCCGTGGACGAGAACCGCCAGGTCGAAGGCTCTGAACGGGAACGGCAACTCCCGCGCGTCGAGCTTGAGCGGGATTATCCTGTGCTTTACGCCGGCCGATGAGGTAACTTCCTCAAAGAAGCGCCAGCGGGAGCGGTCAACCGCAACGACACGGCCGGTGTCGCCGACGAGATAGGCGAGGGGAACGGTGGTTAGGGCATGCGCCCCGCAACCAATTTCAAGGACGTTCATTCCCGCTTTAATTGGTGCAAACTGGAGGACGCGGAAGCGTTCGAGCATTTCAACGTGGAGCCCATCAGAAAGTAAGAGTGGCTCATTCCGGGGCGAAATTTTTGAAAGAACTTCTCTCTTAAAGGCTTCCTCGCCAAAGAGCATAGAAGACACCGGAAAAAGCCAAAGGCGTTCTCTTTAAGGCGTTTTCGGAGAAAAGGTTTTATAAGTTGGGGGTGAATTGATAGCAGGGTTGAAATTCTTCTCTGGTTGGTTTTTTGTTAATGATGTATTTTGTTGGCGATATGTTGCTTGGTTGCATCACCATGCAAATCTCTTACTCAGGCTTCTTTTGGAAAGTTCGATAAGGAAAACCCACGTTGGAATAATTTTGTACTTGAAAAAAAAGGAAGATAATTTATTAATAATAAAAAGAAAAGCTTATAAGGATAAGTTTTACAGTTGACATTGCAGACAACTTTACGGAGGTGACCCCTATGCGGTGGAAGCCGCTGTTCGCAGTCCTGTTGGGACTGCTGATGATTGGGATGGTTGCAGGGGATACTTCTTCAACGGAACTGAAAGGAACTCCCACAAATGCCCCCGTTGTCATTGATTATGGAAATCAAATATCAACAGCAAAGTTATATAACTTTCTCAAAAACAATCTTAGTGTATCCGTGAGCTATCAAGACCTCATTTCAATTCAACGAATAACACCTGAGGATATCAAACAAGCCAGAGAATTAAAAGCTTCAGGGCTGACAGCTTCAGAAGTTAGTATACTAAAACTCATAAAGAAGATACAGTTAATGGAGTTCATTGCTTCCAAGGGTGGAGGAAATCCAGAAGTTATCATAAAGCTGGCTAGATTTCTAGGGGATCACGTCGTGTTTATTAAAAGCTCTCCAGTTAAACCCCTGAGTGGAGATTATAACGATTTGCTACTAGACGTTGGAGGTGTACATTTCTATCAGAATGACCCAGAAATACCTTATTATGTGATGGTGTGGGGAAATTACCTGTGGAAGGAAACCGAGAATCCGCTCTATGAGGGCTCTGATGATGTCGTTTACTATATCTGGGACGAGGCAGATGATTTAGTATTATTCAGAGATGTATATGCGTCTCCAGAAATGAGACGAGCAGGCTCTGCTCTAGGGGCAATTGCATATTACACCCCAGATAGTCTTCATTCTGGATACGTTAGACTGTATTTCGTACCAAAAACCCCATCAGTGTCAGGTAGATGGACAAGGGTGTCCATGACGTATGTTCATACTTACGGAATACGAGGAACTCTTAGCATTACTGTTGGGTATAAATACGTCCAAGTTAGTTACCAAACACGCTTAGGAGGCAAATGGAAAAAGTCGGATTACATAACGTTTGAAATAGACCCGGAGGGAGCTCTCAATAGGTGAGTTGGATGAAAAAGATTGTTGTTTTCTTTTTTATCCTCATAGCTCTTATTATGCTTGCGATATCACAAGAACCTACAGCCGAAAATACTATCAAAACAGAGATTTTTATAGACGGTAATCCTCTCTATAATGTGACTCATGTTAGCTCATGTCATGGAGAAGTTGAGTTAGATGTAATTATAGTTTCAAAGCTCAACGGAACTTGTGAAGTCTGTATAAATCCTATGAATGCCACGGTGTCTCCTTCTTGTACCAAGAAGAAAGTCATAACGGATAAAAATGTCTTTAAATTTGCTCTTTTTCCTGAGCAAAACACTACACGCCTGGTTATAGGGTATCAGGTCTCCTGCGAGTTCACTAATCACTTACAGATGATATCGATTTCCGAGGATGGGCTGGTAGTTATCAAGATAGCGGAAAACTCTTCATATAGTGGTTAGGACTTAAATGGCTCAAAAAGAAGATGAAAAGCAAGCTACAAAGCTATATATATCAACACGTGGAACCATGCCATGAGTGCTCAGGTGGATTCGAATCCCGATTTGAGTAAGAAGGTGTGGAGACCAGGGGACTATCCAACCAAAGAAGGAACAAGAGAAGACGCTGAAAACGATTATTAACAGAGGTGGTTCTAATGCGTAAAAAACTCTTAGAGTGTGCTCTTTTGATTTTCTTTTTAATCCTATGGTTTTCTTCGTGGCTAAAAAAAGCCTACTGGCTGGAACTCGTCTCTTTAATGGGAATCGTTGGGGTTGGATACACTTTCAAATCTTCGCTACGGTGGAAACTAACGATTGGGGGCTTTGTTTTGGTTCTCTCTCTACCCCTCGTCACATTGACGTTGGGAAAAACATGGTACTGGGTCATCATTTTTATGGTGCTACCCTCTTATTACCTCGGCTCACTGCTCAGGCTGTCGAGAACACCATTTAAGGCGTTGATTATTTCAGCTCTAATGCTTCCTCCTCTTATAATTCCCCTCCAGCTGAACATCTATCTCTGGACGGTCATAGCGCTTTACTGGCTGGTCTTGGGTTTGATCGGCGGCCGCATTCATTCCTCCTATTTGGAAGAACTCGTGCCTCCCCTCATAGTCTACACTCTCAGCTTGGTCATAGCGGTAACTCCCACCGTCACGGAAACCCAACTCCTGAAAGTGGCGTCTCTGATTGTCCTCCTGCCGGTTTATCCCATTGGTGCGTGGGTTACAATGGCTTTAAAAAGAAATAAAAAACAGACTTACTCAACAAACACAGCGGGCTTCAGCGGCATTGCCTGTTTCTTCTTTCCTCCCCTGTCCTCCTCGGGGTTGATTATCAGCTCGACGCTGAGTTCTTTCTCTATGAAGTCCTTGGCTTCCCTCAGCGCCTTTTCCTCGTCTATCCTCTTGACCTCGAAGGCCCTCTCCTTTATAAGGCGCTGTATCAGCTTGCTTATCTCCTTGCCGTGCTTCCTCATCTCCGGGTCCTTCATGAGCTCGGCCATCGCCGACTTGAAGTCCCTCTTCTCGGCAACGACCTCAATGACTCTCCACTTCCACTCCGGGGCGGTGTAGACGTAAACCCTGCTCGGGTTCTCTATCTTCGCAACGCGGATTATCTCCTTGACGTCCTCGATGAAGGCCTTGACGAACTCTTCCTCCGCTTCAACAGTCTCGTCCCACCACTCGGGGACTGGCTCTGGCCACTTCGCCAGGCTCACGAAGCCCTCTCCGCCCAGCTTCTCCCAGAGCTCCTCGCTGATGTGCGGTGTGAACGGTGCCATCAGCCTGACCCAGACGTCGGCGAGCTTTCTAAGGACGAAGCGCTTTGCCTCGTCGTCCCTGCCCTCGGTTCTGCGCATGTACCAGCGCAGGTCGTTGAGAACCGTGTAGAACGCCCACTGGACGGCAGTCCTCGTCCTGAACTCCTCAAGGGCCTTGGTGGTTCCCTCGATGGCCTTGTTAAGGCGGTGGAGCATCCAGCGGTCAATGGCTTTGAGCTCGACGCCCTCTTTGGCTTCATAGCTTGAGAACTCACTTATCAGCTCGTAGAAGCGCTCGACCTGCCTGCGGAGCTTTCCGACCTCCTTCCTGCGCCAGTCGAAGTCGCTGTCGTGTTCGGCAAGACCCATTATGTAGAGCCTCACAACATCTGCCCCGTTCTCCTCGATTGCATCTATGAAGTTCAGCACGTTGCCCTTGCTCTTGCTCATCTTCTGGCCCTCAAGCGTTCCGAAGCCGTTCACAGCTATGCCCTTGGGCCAGTGTTCGCGCCTGAATATCGCCACGTGGTTGAAGATGAAGAACGTCAGGTGGTTCGGTATCAGGTCCTTAGCTGAACAGCGCCAGTCGAGCGGGTACCAGTACTCGAACTCCTCCTTCATGTCGTGGATTGTCTCGGCTGGAATTCCAGTTTTTTCGGCAAGCTCTTTCTCCTTCTCCTCGCTGAAGTCCTCGCGGAAGATGTAGTCAAAGAACTCCCTCGTGAGCTTCTCCGGGTCGAGCCTGCCCTCCTCGCGGAGCTTGTTGATGTGCCTGCTTATCGTGTAGTAGGCCATGTAGATTGTCGAGTCGCTCAGGCTCTCGATAACCCACTCGGGGTCCCAGGGCAGGGGCGTTCCGAGGCCGACCTTTCTGGCACAGGCCTTCTTGTCGAGCCAGTCTATAACAGCCTCGAACTGCGCGCGCCTGCTCTCAGGGTAGATGGTCATGTTCGCCAGCGCTTCCCTCGCCTTCCCCTTCCACTCGGGGTTCCCGTAGTCTATGAACCACTGGTCGTGGATTATCTTGATAACGGCCTGGTTGCCGAAGCGCGAGATGACGGGCTTCTCCGCGAACTCGTACATTATCTCCGCTATTCCCTTCTCTTGGAGCTCCTTTGCGATGAGCTCTTTGACCTCCTGGACGGGCTTGCCTTTGTAGGGCTCAATCTTGAA
The DNA here is from genome assembly GCF_027063845.1 of Thermococcus sp. Lineage (GTDB taxonomy): Archaea > Methanobacteriota_B > Thermococci > Thermococcales > Thermococcaceae > Thermococcus. The sequence goes on along the minus strand of NZ_JAMOQU010000020.1, from coordinate 5,274 downwards.
GATTCCCTTGTGGTACTCGGCCTTGTAGATGTTCTTTGTGGCCTCTTCGAGCTTCTCCTTGTCCCTCTGGCTCTTCACGCCCAGTTTCTCAGCCTCCTCAACGGCTGGAAACTCGCCGTAGCCCTCAAGCTCTATCAGCGAGATGTAGGTGATGTCCTCCAAAACGCGCGGGTCTATGTCGAACTTGAGGAGCAGTTCGGTTTCCTTCTTCAGGTCTTCGAGGGCTATGTGGTCAAAGGGGGCATGCGCTGGAACACTCATGACTACTCCCGTCGCGTTGTCCGGGTCAACGAACTCTGCGGGCAGGATAATGACCTCGTCCCCCGTTACTGGGTTCTTAACGTACTTGCCGATGAGCTTCTCGCCCTTGAACTCCTCGATGACCTCTATCTCTCTGTCCTGGAAGGAGAGCTTGTAGGCCGCTTCTTTGCTGATTATCCAGGTCTCCTCCCTATCACCGCGCCTGACCTTCGCCTTGACGTAGGTGGCGTTGGGGTTGAGCCACATGTTGGTGACGCCGTAAACCGTCTCGGGCCTGAGCGTCGCCGCGGGCAGGTAGATTTTCTCGCCGTTCTCCTCCAGGATGAACTTGATTATGACGTACTCAAGAATCTGGACGTCTTCGCCTTCCATTATGTCGTGGTCGCCGAGGGGAGTTCCAACAACAGGGTCCCAGCGGACGCGGTGGGCACCCTTAACGACCAGCCCCATGTCCTTTAGCGTCCAGAACTGCCACTCCACGAACTTGCTGAAGGGCGGGAAGAGTGAGGTGGTGTGGAACTCGCGCGTCCAGTCCACGCTAAAGCCGGCCCTGATGAAGGTCTCCTTCGCGGCCTTCATGAAGTACTTGACGATTTCCTTGGGGTCTTCGAACTTCCAGAGAATATCCTCGGGCACCTTGTAGACGTCGCGGTAGATGTGTATGGTCTTCGGGTCGCGGTTCTTTATGCGCTCTGCTATGCCCACTATTGGAGCTCCCGTGATGTGCCACGCCATTGGAAACAGCACGTTGTAGCCCTGCATCCTCTTAAAGCGTGCTATGACGTCGGGAATCGTGTAGGTTCTCGCGTGGCCGACGTGGAGGTGCCCCGAAAGGTAGGGAAACGCTACCGTTATGTAGAATTTCTTCTCCTTGGGCTTCGCGTTTCTGTCGGGCTCGAAAACCCTCTCCTCAAGCCAGCGCTTCTGCCACTTCTCCTCAATGGCCTTGAAGTCTACTTTCATGTCCAAACCTCCTCAAGGTTTTTCCAAAAGAGCGGGAGTCCAGAATAGGGGGGTTATCAGTAAAATCAGACACCGGTGTGATTCCAGCGGAGAAGACACTCCCCCCTCATCGGCATCGGTGCGAGTAACGGCTTTGGGTATTTAAGGTTTTTGTATGGTGTTTGGACAAAATCACAAACGTTTTGTACCCTTACCTTAAATAAAAGCCAATGGGGGGTGCGCTAAATGAACATAAGCGAACTGCTTGGTGTTATAATGGCCTCATTGAGCCTCACAATCTCCGCCCTGTTTGTCATGAAATGCCGCAATTCTGGGAAGTTTTATCCCTTCGCAGCTGCGGGCTGGATTTTTCTCTCCATCCACGCGATTCTCAGGGTTGCAGGTGTTCCCGCCCCCCTGAGGGAGGTGCTGACGTATCTTTTTGCTCTCTCGATTTCTCTATACATCGTTCTAAATGCCGTTGAGTTCAACCCCCAAAGCGCGAGGCTCTTGTGGATGTACATGCTTATACCTCTCTCTCACGTCCTTTATCGAGTAGTCAAATACGCTGGAGTAAAGCTTCCGGTCGGTGTAGGTGGAATCGCGGGGGACTCAGGAATGATGCTCCTCATAACAGCTTACATCGCATACGTTACCTTCAAAAGGGTAATCCTACCCCTGTCCCTCCTCCCAATTGGGACCGTTCTTTTGTTCTACAAGGTTCTTCCAGGGACACCACTTGGATTTTCTCTGATGGCCTTTGGAATCACTGTGTTCGCCATTGCAACGGTTAGGGTTATGAGCCTGAGATTATTTAAGGGCGGGCGCGTTCCCGAAGTCGAAACGACGGGGCTCGTGCTCGTTGAGGATAGAACGCTAAAGTCCCTTCTTGAGAAATACCGTGATGCCCCACTCCTGCTTCTTACCCGGAAGGACGGGGAGTTTCCTAAGAACTGGTCCGTTTTTAAAGTTTCCTCGGTTTCCTCTGATAATTCTATCCCTCCAACGGCCCTTGAAAAGCTTAGGCATATTATAGTCCAGTACCTGGTTGAGGCCAAGAAAAGTGGCTCAAGGGGACTCGTGGTGATTGACTGCCTCGATTTTCTGCTCCTATACAACGATAAACTTGCAGTTCTAAAGTTCCTCGGCGATGTTAGAGACCACGCGATAGTTAATGACGGTGTCGTCTTCGTGGCGGTCAGCGAGTCAATAGACGAGCACATGAGACGGCTCATCGAAAAACTGAGCGATGGGAGGGTCTAAAAATTTCATTAAGTGAGGTTCTAAAATTCGGCTATCCAATAGAAATGCTTAAATAATTCAAAGCACATTTAATTCTTGATTACCTTGTATTGTCTTCAGACTTCAGGAGGTGCTCTCAAGTGAGCAAGGAATTTCTCCTCTTTTTTCTGCTTTTGGTTGCCCTCTTTTCTAATGTAGCAGTCGGATGGAACTACGCTCCCAACTGGGTCAAGCCAGGTGTCTATTTTACGTATTCAGCGATTACAAACACAACCGTTAACTGGACCGCTCCCCACGCCCCTTCGGTTCTTGTCATGATATACAATGTGAGTGATGCGCCCGTTGGAATTTATTACAGGGGCAATGTTACGGTTACCTTCCGAATCCTGGATGTCACTAACAATATGGCTACGATTGAACTGGGAGTTTCAGGGAAGAGGGTACTGGTTAGAACCCTTGGGAATGTTACACCCTTCTGGGACGAGAACGAGCTTGTGATGGTGGACACTTTTCAGAATCAATCAATGATTTATCTTAAAAGCCTTGAGCTGAGACGCATCTACCGAGTGAACCTCACCGACGGCTACGTCTATGACCCAACGGGAAGGAGATACGGCAGGACGCTCCTATGGCACAATCCCTATCTCAAAAGCGGAGACTATCTTTTTATGAGCCCCGGTGGATTGAATGTCACTGTTTCGAGAATTGAAACTCTAAATGAGACATTTCTCACCTTCTACCGCCCGTTTAAACCCCCAACGATTATTATCACGACGACTCCCTTCAACGTTAAGATGGGCAATGCCCTCCAAGTTGGGGGAAAAGCAATGGCGTTTTACGACCCATCAACAGGGTTCCTGCTATCTTTCTTGGGTGTTGGGTGGGCGGATTTCCAGGCCTGCGGTTTTCTGACATTTATGGGCTCTACCAGGGCATTTCCGGGGGATGATGGCCTAAAGCTTGGAGGCCTGCTTCTCAGCGACACCAACGCTGAAGCCGTTGGGAATACTGTTCCCTACGAACCCTCTACCTCGCCTCTCCTCTATGTGTATTTGCTTGCCGTTGCCGGTGCAATTGTGGTCTCACTTAGGGGGTGAACTGGATGAGGGCTTTGATTTCATGGGAGCTCAACAGACCACTTGTCGTGATGACGTTCTTTGCTGGACTTGTTATGGGCTTTATCTCGGTTCATTCAGATTATTTAAGCTCGTACTCCACTGTGCACGTTATCTCCTCCACTGTATCAGTTGAGTTATCTCCGTTCTCTCTCAGCGGTAGCGCGTTCTGGCACGTGCTTAAATCTCTTCCGAGGGCGGGCTTTTCGGTTTACTCATTCCTGGTAATCCTTCTCGGAACGCTGATTTTCAGACACGACAGGGACACCGGTTACGCGCTAACCCTCTACACTCTCCCCTACAGGAAGTCCAAAATATTCCTCGCAAAGCTGGTCTCTCTCCTGTTTCTCACAGTTATGATGTTTTACTTCCCGCTGTTCCTTTCGGTCTTCCTTTCAAGTGCAACCGTTGCTGTACATATTCCCTTTATTCTCGATGGAGCTTTTCTCAAAACTCTCATTTTGATAACCCTTGCACTAGTTTATGTTGCAACACTGACGGCTTTTCTTTCTATGGTCCTTAGGGGCATGTTTCCAACGCTTATCGGGAGCTACCTAATCGTCCACATATCTAATGCCTTAGGTGGGGGTAAATTGCCTCCTTTCAGCCTTTTCATTAGGGCTATGGAGATTAACCCCTCTCTATTGGATTCATCAGTTGTCCTTCAAGGTATCTTCCTTCCACTCCTACTTATAATTCTGGGTGTAATCGCTTCCGAGAGGAGGGATGTTCTGTGAGGCTCGCCCTGGTTATATCGCTCTTTCTAATGCTCCTTCCGGGCTTGGCATACCTCAACTATCGGGAATTTTCGGAGGATGAGCACTTTATTGGTCCCCATTCGCTAACGCCTTCCACCTCAACAAGCCTGAACTACATTGACTTCTACTTTCCCTCAAAGGCTCTAGCAGAAATAACATGTACCTCAGGCTCAGGAGAAATTTACATCGCTGATTCCCTTAAAAAAGAGCCCCTGGTCAACTTCTCCTTCATTGGTACCCTCTCGGCTGAGTTCGTGGTTCCTCACGAGGGCAACTATGTGGTGTTCTATAAAGGAAGCGGGGAGACTCAGTGCCTTATTCGGTTCAAAAGACCATATCCAACAAGAAAAGTTCAGGATGCATATCTTATAGCTGGAATCTTTGGTTCGTTTCTCTTTGCTATTCTCTGGAGGGGTAAGAGATGATAAGGGCAGAGGGTCTTATTAAGCGTTTTGGTAGCATAGTTGCCCTTGATGGCATTAACGTTGAGATAAACGAGGGGGTGACATTGATTTTAGGCCCCAATGGTGGTGGAAAAAGTACATTCCTCAAGATTGTTGCCGGTGTTTATAGGCCTACTTCCGGAACCGTCAGGGTTTTTGGTAGAGACCCTTGGAGCAACGAGGAGCTAAAGAGGGAAATCGGGGTCTCCTTCGACCCTCCCTCAGTGCCATCCCTCATCACTGGAAGGGAGTGGCTCGAGTTTATAGCCAGAGCAAGGGGTTACAAAAAAGACGAAGTTGAACATGTTGCCAATCTTTTTGAGATAGATTACTTGGATGAGACCATTCGAAACTACTCATCCGGAATGCGCAAAAGGTTGGCTATAGCACAGGCGTTCATTGGAAAGCCCAGGCTGGTAATCCTCGACGAACCTTTGGCTAATCTCGACTTCGACCAGATTAGAAAAGTTGTGAAAATCCTAAAGGAGCTCAGAGAGCGCACAAACTTTGTAA